>USEQ01000001.1 GCA_900553655.1 uncultured Slackia sp.
GGGTCAAGGCCGAACGCCAGGCGAAAAAGCGGAACCATGATGGTGCCGCCGCCAATGCCCAAAAGTCCAGAAAGAAGACCGACTACGATGCCGACGAACGCGGCGATAATGAACATGGTCATACGCGCTACTCTCCCGCACCAAGATTCAATCGAATCTCCGTCGTTTCACCCGGGCTAATGCTTCCTGCATCGTGGCGCATCTGCTCCATGCGCTGCTGCTCCTGATTGCTTGACTGAAGCAGAATACCCTGCATGATTACATCGTTTTCGAAACGAGACATAATGGCCGGCCATTTGAATTGGAATTCGAAATACTTCGAGCAGTGGGTTTCGGCATATTTCGCCGCTTCGCCCGTTGCCGATTTGGCGGCCTGACGATAACCCCGGCCATCCGGCCGGCCGATAGAGCGCAACAACGCCGTACGCCTGATCCGCTTCGTTATGTTCGATTCCAAAAACGGTCCCGGATAGGGCTGAAGCGACTGTGGCTTGATTTGCAGAAGGTCAATCTGCGTGCGCGCATATTCGATCTTGCGATACTCGTAGAGCCAACGAAAGATATCCTGGCGAAAACGCAAGCCTTCACGCGGCGTTGCAGGAGGAAGATGGCGCATCGCCCATTGATTGTCGAACCAGATATCGCTGCCGTACATACGAAGATCGAGCATGTAGTCGAGATCTTCGCCGCGAGCAATCCAAGGATCGAAGGAAACGCGCCGAAATGCCTCTTTATGCAGAGCGAGGCAACCGCCGCAAACATGATTTGACCGGGAGAGGCGCGGGCCCGCCATGGCCTTGGCAATCCAGGCATTGAAGGCCTTGCCCTGCTGCCAGAAATGGTCATACCACTTCGTCGGCCTGTTGGAAAGGAAGCTGCCCTCTTCGTTGAGGTAATACCCCGTCTTTGCCAAAATGGGCACGCCTCGACGAGTCAGCTTCCCAAGACCGTACATGGCCTTTTCGAGGAACGCCTCGTCCTCCACCACGGAGTCGTCATCGAGAAAAACGGCGGCGTCGAAGTCGAGCATGTCGGCAACCAGAAGACCGAGATTCCTTACCGCGCCATAGCCGGAAAGGCCTATCTCGTTGCGGACAGGAACGCCCAGCTGCTCCATGCGCTGCCTAATCAGCGCCAACTCGGGAGCGCCGACAACCGTAATGCTCAGGTCGGAAAAATACTCGGCGATCGACCTCGCCTTGCTTGCCGCCTGGTTCTCGATGGATGGCTCAGCCGCAACAAGGATGACAATATGACCCAGGCCTCGAACCTTCCTCAGCGAATCAAGACAGCGAGGAAGCTCGCCTTGGGAAGAAAGGGACGTGGTGTGATCGTAGGTAGAAGTGACTTGACCCACTTCGGCATGACGGCGCGCCGAGATAAAGACAGGAATCAAAATGACAGGGTTCATACGTTCCCTTCTATAACGGGTATCCGGCGCAGCGAACGCGTTCTTGGACGCCCTCCGACATTGCCTTCCCATTCTACCCCTTCGGTCATATCCAGCCTAAAAAACCGTCGAAGAGACGAAGAACGCGCAAGCTTGCCGCATCAAACGCTCGTTCGCAAATTCTCCCAGGTGACGCTTCGCTGTTTTAGAATTCGCAACGCCTGGGAAAACTGCGACGCGAAGACCATCGGCGAGTGCCGGCGCAAAAAAACCCGCGCCGTTGGGGAGCGCGGGTAAAGTCCAGGACCGTTTTCGGGCCCGCCAGAGAACGAATCCCGAAGAGATGCTCAATTCCATCGAGGAACGAAGCCCCCGAAGAAACGATTCAACCCCATCGAGAAACAGATTCTTAAGAAAGATGCTTGAAGATGTTCGCCTTGCCGAGAGCCTTCAGAAGCGGCATACCCAAGACGTAGACCACGACGGCCTCGCCTATACCCGTGGCAACAAGGCCGAACAGATACATGGGAATGTATGCACCGTCAAGGCTGATCGTGGTGAAGGGGATGGTGTAGAAACCCAGACCCTGAAGAAGAATGGGCAGATAAGCAGGAACGATGACGGCGTTGGCGATCACGGGGCCGAGGAGCGCAATAGCCGGACGCGAAGCGAATTTGCGACACCATAGCGCACCGACCAGTGTGGCGAGAGAGCCGAACACTACATCGAGCAAACCGAGCGCACCCGTACCTGCAATGACCATGTTGGCAACATTCGCCACGATGCATCCGATCGTGAGCCCCGGGACAGCGGCAGGGGTCAAAACGGCAAGAACAACGAGCGCTTCGGAAATGCGAAACTGAACCGGCCCCCATGCAAGACCCTGCAAGAGCACGAGCGCAGCAAGCGTGCACGCTGCATACACTGCGGCGATCATCCCCGCCTCGGCAACGTAAGACACGCGCGCCGAAGACGCGCCTTTAACGGCAGCTTTTTCCATGTGATTCTCCTTTGTTCCGCGCGCGGAAAGAAACCGCACGGGCTATGGGCAACGAATAAGCAGGCGAAGCACAGGGCCCAACGATGCACCTCGCGAATGCGCAGTATACCAGATGGGCGCCCAAAGGGCCAAAAAGCAAACGGCCTCGGAGCGTATGCCCCGAGGCCGTTTTCGAGCGTTTCGATAGGAGCTATTCCGCCTGATCGGCTTTTTTCGCCGCTTCGCGCTCAGCCTTCAACTGAGCAATAGGCTTGGAAGCGTCTTCGCGCTCTTTCGCCTTCGCCGCCTCTTCTTCAGCCTGCTTCCGAGCCTCTTCCGCGGAAGGCTGGGGCTCCTCTTCCTTCTTGCCGAAGAATCGCCTCGGGCGCGCCTTCTTCTTTTCCTCTCGAGCCGCTTCCTTCTCGGCAGCGCGCTGATTGTTCGCATTGGTGACGAGGTGTTCCTTCACCTGCTTTGGATGCTTCTTCATCATTTCCATCTGGTATTCGCGACGGACCTTGCGAATCTTGGAGAAGTCAAGCCAGACGGCCGCGATAATGAAAGCATATGCGGGAATGATGCAGCCCCACGACGCCCAGACCGCGCCAGGGAACAGATTAGGCAAAACCATGCCGAGCACCGTCAAGACAATAGCGGCAATCAGGCAGAACCACCAGATGCGACGCAGTTTTTTATAGCGCTCGGTAGGAGGATTGTAGAACATGCGATCGAGTTCGGCCTGTTTCGCACGCTGCTGCTTCTTGATGGCCTTCTTCTCCTGGGGGGTGTGGCCGCTCGGCTTGATGTAGACGCTTGCCGCAGCTTTGCTCTTTGGCTTCATGGATGCAGCAGACTTCTTGGTCTGCCCCTTGACATCGCTCTGGTAGCGGTCGTTCATCGGGTTACGTTGAGACACTAGGATTCGTCCTTTCCAGGCGCTTAAGCGCATTTTTTCCGTAACAAGGAATAATGCCAAAGCAAGCAGCGCATCGCAAGTCTTAAGACCCGCCGTTTAGCCGTTGTAACCTGCAACAACCACGCATATCGCAGGCTCTTGCGCGCCAAGAAGGCGAATCGCCGCAGCACGAGGCGCCTTCAAGCCGCAGAGAGGCGCGGTTCGCACACTACCTGCGGCCTTTCTGCCTGTGACTCTGCCCCTTGCCTTTCTGCTCTTTTTCCTTCTGCGCCTTGATACGCTCGAAATCGTACAGGGGAATATGGATGGTGAAGCAGGCTCCTTCGCCTTTCTTGCCCTCGACCTGAATCCAGCCTCCGTGACGATCGACAATTTCTTTGACAACGGCCAGACCTACGCCAAGGCCGCCGCTTTGGCGCTGACGGCTCTCCTCGGCACGCCAGAATCGGTTGAAGACCATCTTGCATTCCTCGGGCGAAAGGCCGATGCCCGTATCTTTCACCGAAATGGAAGCCATGATGTCGCCCTTGCGAACTTTGACCGTGATTTTCCCAGGGGCGGGAGTGTAGCGCACCGCGTTCGAAATGAGATTGGCCGTGGCCTGCCTGAGCATATCGCGATCGCCGTACACCATAACCTCGTCTTCGGCATCGAACTCGAGAGTGAGACCGGCATCGTTGACGAACGCTTCGTGGGAGAGGGCCAAAGGCCTGATGAGCTCGCCGACGTTGATTACTTCCTCGTTCATAGGGGTAGAGCGACTCTCAAGGCGCGAAAGACGCAAGAGGGCATCAACAAGTCTTCCCAGCCTTCTCACCTCGAGATTTATGGTACCGAGACGCTCTTCGTTCGGCTCGAACACGCCGTCGACAATAGCCTCGACTGTGGATTGAATAGCCATAAGCGGCGTGCGCAGCTCATGGGCGACGTCCATCGTGAGCCTGCGCTCGAGCTGCTGGTTCTTCTCGACGCTTTCCGCCATGGCATCGAACGTCTTTCCCAATTCGGCGATTTCGTCATCGCCTTCGAGATTCGTACGCGCCGACAGGTCTCCTTCTTTGATGGCCGCAGCAGTACGCGTCATGCGGTTGATAGGATCAACCAGGCCGCGCGCGAACAAAAAGCCTATGCACGACGCAAGCAAAACCGAAAGTACGGCAGCAAAAGCCATGGCCTGGTAACTCTGGTTCCTGAACGTCTGGTCGGCTTTCGAAAGAAGAACCTCCGAGCCGTAAACCCACATATGGACCGACCCGACAACTTTGCCGTTGCTCAAGACGATAGACGACGTGGCCATCTTATCGTTGCCGTTCGGAGCAAAAGATTCTTCATTAAGAATATTGGGGCCAAAGCCGTCAGATGACCCGCTATTGGGAAGGGACGAATCGTAGACAACCTGACCCGTCTGCATGCTTGAAACCTGAATGCCCATGCCGGGCTGCAGCGCATGCGCCGACTGAGCAGGCTGGACATCATCGATTCCTATTGCCGGATACGTTCCTTCCCCTGCTTCGCGAATCTCCTTGATGGCGGTTTCGTGGTTCGCTTCATAGAGGCTCGCGACGCTTTTCGCCGTCGCGTCAGCAAGCTCTTGAACGTTCTCTCTCGTATACGCCTGGAAATGCTGCTCCCATACGTACGAAAGCACGCCCATGGCCACAACGACGGTCATCATGGCAACGAGCGCAAATGTGCATGTAACGCGCGTTGTGTACGAGCACTCGAACATCCTGTCGCGAACGCGCGCGAACGCGCCCTTATGCTCTTTGCTGGATTTCTCGGAAGAAGACACCATGGCGCAGACGCCACCTCCTCGCGATATGCGGCATCATCAAAACAAGGCTCGGCCCAAAGAGCCGAGCCTTGCCGTGTCCAATTCTAATATGGAACTACCCCTGCTGCTTCGTGGGATCTTCGAAACGATACCCGACGCCATGAACCGTATGCAGCCATTTCGGGCTGCGGGGATTGTCGCCGATCTTGGCGCGCAAGTTTTTGACGTGAGAGTCAATAGTGCGCTCGTAGCCTTCGAAATCGTAGCCGAGAACCTTCTCTACGAGCTCCATGCGCGTGTACACATGACCGGGATAGCGGGACAACGTGGTGAGCAGCTTGAACTCGCTTGCAGTAAGGTCGACCTCTTCGCCGTTGACCAGGACTTTATGACCCGAAACGTCAATCGTCAGCTCGCCGAATTCAAGCACTTCACGCTGGGGTTCGGAATCCACATGGGCGCGGCGAAGAAGAGCGCGCACGCGCGCAACCAGCTCGCGCGGAGAAAAAGGCTTGACGAGATAGTCGTCGGCACCGAGCTCGAGACCGATGATACGGTCCCCCACGTCGCCCTTCGCGGTCAGCATGATAATAGGCACGTCGGAGTTGTCGCGAATCGCGCGGCATACGTTCTCGCCCGGAACGCGAGGAAGCATAAGATCCAAGACGACCAGGTCAAAATGATGCCTGCCGAATTCTTCCAATGCCTCCTGACCGTCTCCGACGGCGGTAACCCAATAATTGTCACGCTCAAGAAAGCCAGCGACGGCGTCGCGAATGGCTTTCTCGTCTTCTACAAGCAGGATGCGACGAGTTTCGTTACTCATAGTTAGCACTCCTCATACAGTCTCGGGGGCGTCCCTTGGCTTCCGTCTTCGACTTCGCCAAGCCCGGTTTGCGTTTATTGTAACGATTCGCAATGCCATGCACGCTTCCTGGTAACAAAATGACACAATAAGCGTCTATGGCTGAAAGAAAACCAACACCACGACGTACGCCCTCCACGCGCTCTCCTCACGTAAGGACAGCGCGTTCTGCTGGCGGCTCCTCGCCCTCGCGTGCACGCAGGGCTTCCGTCGGCATTTCCTCAAGCAGGGCTTCGAAGCATACCGTAGGCGGACGAGGCGGACGTGTTCGGGACACACGCCCCGCAAGCGTAGGCCTCGGCCCCTTGGCGAAAGGCGCCTCAAGCGCGGCGTTCAAAGCCAGCCACGCCGCAACCGCACGCGCGGCCAATGCCTCGCGCCCGAAAATGAGGCAGGCGCCAAACGCACTCAACGAACAGGTTCGCATTCCCCTGCCCGAAGGCAAGCACACCACGCTCACGCGCCGGCAGCTTCTCGTCGGTGCGGCCGGAATAGGCGCGCTTTTCGCCATAGGAGCTGGCGTGCAAGTGGCCACGACGGCAAAAGAAGCAAGCAGCACGGTTGCAACGCTCGAGGTGTCGGAGGACGCCGTCGTCTCTTTGAGCGACGAAGGCGCGCTTTCCGCCCTTGAAGGCGATGCGCCATTAACTCTGTCCGGAGAATACAAGCTTCCCTACGGGTCTTTGGTCTGGGCAAACTCGGATTCCTGCGCCGCATGCCTTCTTCCCACCGAAGGAGCGGACCCTCTTTGCCAAGGAGCCATCCTCAATCTGTCGGACGGAACGCTCACCACCGTCCTGGAAACGCCCGTCAGCACCGAGCGCGGGTTTGACATC
Organism: uncultured Slackia sp.; assembly: GCA_900553655.1. Lineage (GTDB taxonomy): Bacteria > Actinomycetota > Coriobacteriia > Coriobacteriales > Eggerthellaceae > Slackia. The sequence continues at coordinate 6,761 of USEQ01000001.1, forward strand.
TGCGATATACGCTGCAACGAGCATGGCGTCGTTTGGACCGAATCAAACTGTCTCTCGGGCGAATGGCGCATCTACCAGGCAAGCTCTTCAGGGGCGTCGATCGGGTCTCCCGTACTCGTGGAAACCGGAACGTCGGATTACGAAATACCGTATTTGTGCACCGCTGGCAATCGGGCCTTCTGGCAGGTCATGCCCGTATCTTCAGGTGCCGCAAGCGCCGAGGATTCCCTTCTGAAATCAGCCTCGTTCGGATCGTCGGATGTCCGCGAAGACTGGCGATCGAAGGGGCGCATGGGAACCGCCCCCTATTCCACCGGAGACGAAGTGGTCATAACGCCCCGCGTTGACACGACGGGCGTGTATTATCAGGTGACGCTTCTTGATGCCGATAGCGGATCAAAGAAAGACGAGCTCACGCTGCCCACCCCCATGAAACCTCTTGATGCGGGCTACGTGGATGGGCGGTTCACGTTCTCGTTCGACGCCTCCTACCAAGACCAGGGAGGACTCAGCGGAATCGGAACGTTCGCCCCCATCGATCGCGAAGGATCAACCGGGTCGGAATGGTTCTGCTTCGACCGAAACCCTACTGCAGCCCCCGCATGGTCCGGATCCTATTTCATGGTCAAGTCAACCCGCACGGTCAGCGGAATAGACTTTGCCACGCGAACCTATTTCACCCTGCCGTGCCCCGACGGATGCGACGACTACGGAGATTTCCTTGCATCCACGGGTACCCACGATGCTATTGTCACCTATCTTGGCATGCCCTCGGACGACGACGCCCATACGCTCGTGCGCGTCTGGAAAGCATAGCCTTCGCATACTCTGCGTCTGAGGGCGCTTGATCTTAGTTGCCCTGTGCCTGAGGAGCCTAGTCTTAGCATGCCCTGCGCTCGAGGGCACAAGCCTTAGCGTGCTCTGTGCCCGAAAACGCACAGCCCTAGCACACCCTGGCAGACAAAGGCTGAGGTCCTCTCGTGGTCAAAACAGGCGCATTTGGAGAACCTCAGACGCGCCAGACGACGGCCGTGGTCAAAATGGACCTATAGGGAGACAATTTGCAGCTCAAAACCAACGGTTTTCCAATGCGATGGGGCTTTTAACTCTCTTATATGATGCTTGCGACCGACAAACGGTATGTATTTCAATGCGAACGGTTTCTCCCTTCCTCCTAATGCATCCTTCTTGACCACGAATCGCAGTCTCCAGCTCTATCGTCTCCCGCCATGCTTGCGAGCCCCGTTCGAAGCCTGCGGATTCAACTTTCCACCCAGTCTCCAGCCTCCTTTTTCATGCACAACGCTTTTCGACTACGTAAGACCGCAGCGGACCGGTCGAGCCAAGCAGTGGGCTTTAGCCCCTGATACTTTTGACCAAAAAGTTTTCCACTTAGTATTAGGAATTTGTTAATAACTTTTTTCTCTTTTGACTCTTATTTGGGTATTTTTATTCTTAAGTATTAACTTTTATTTAATACTTAAGAATGGAAGCATTGCCACGGTACAAAAAAACGAACGGTTGCCTTGGCACGGCTACGCGCATGTGAGCAAAAATCGATAGCACAAAAAAACCGGGCCCGCACAATGTGCGGGACCCGGCTTTAAATGTCAGATATGTCGAAGAAAACACGGCTCAGCAGCGATAACACGAATACGTTCAAAACGCTATGCCGCCTTTGCCTCGTGATTAGAATTCGAGCTCCTTGAGCTTGCGAAACACTTCGTCCTTGTGACCAAGAAACGCCCAAGGGTCGAAAATTTCGTCAAGCTTTTCCTTGGAAAGGTTTGCTTCGGGGTCGGCCTCGAGGCGCTCTCGATACGTCGGGCCGTCAAGGGCATTCTGAATATCGTCCCATACCGCCATGGCGTTACGCTGTACGATCACATACGCGTCCTCGCGCGTAATACCCGTATCCACCAGGGCAAGAAGAACTTTGGACGAATAAATCAAACCGCGCGTACGGTTTATGTTGTGAATCATCCTCTCGGGATACAGCTGCAAGCCGTCAAGCATCCATTGCATCTTGCCGAACATGTAATCGAGCGCCGTGAAGCTGTCCGCAAGAACGACTCGCTCCGCGCCCGAATGGGAGATATCGCGCTCGAACCACAGGGCGACGTTGTCGAACCCCACCTGAGCATTCGCCTTCACAACGCGGGCGAGGCCGCATACGCGCTCGGCCGTGATGGGGTTGCGCTTATGCGGCATGGCAGAGCTGCCTTTCTGACCCTTTTTGAAAGGTTCCTCGGCTTCGATGACGTCGCTTTCCTGCATAAGGCGTACCTGGAGAGCGATACTTTCAAGCGTGGAGGCGGTCACAGCGAGGGCGGCAAGCACCTGAGCGTGACGGTCGCGAGCGAGCACCTGGGTAGAAAGAGGATCTGCAGCAAGCCCCATCTTCTCGCACACGTACTGCTCGACGAATGGATCGATGCTCGAATACGTGCCTACGGCGCCGGATATGGCCCCCGCCGCCGCAACCTCACGCGCCTGCAGCAAGCGGCCCTGCGCACGCTTGAGGGCCCATGCCCAACTGCCAAACTTCATGCCGAACGTCATAGGCTCTGCATGAATACCATGCGTTCTACCGACGCAGAGCGTGTCCTCGAACTCGAACGCGCGACGCTTGCAGGTCTCGCCAAGCGCTTTGACATCCTCGAGAATGATGTCGATAGCCTGGGTAATCTGATACGAAAGGGCCGTATCACCCAAATCAGACGAAGTCATGCCATAGTGAACCCAACGGCTCGGCTTTTCATCGCCCTCGGAGACCTCAGCATCGATGTATTCCGCCATGCACGTCAAAAACGCAATGACATCATGGTTCGTGACCGACTCAATCTCGTCAATGCGCTCGACTTTAAAATCGGCGTGGTCGCGAATCCAGGCGGCATCCTCTTTGGTTATGCCGCACTGCCCGAGCTCGGCCTGGGCCTCGCATGCCAGAATCTCTATTTCCTTCCAGATAGCGAACTTATTTTCCGGCTCCCATATCTTTCCCATAGCGGGACGAGTGTAACGAGGAATCATTTCTCCACCTTCCGTGATAAGTAAGTTTACAAATTAGCGAAAAGAGCTCGAACATCATCGACGACATCATGCTCTGCAACAACAACGGCCTTGTCCCCGGGATACAGAATGGCATCGACCGAAGCAATCTCGGCATCGCCGTCTTCACGACGATCGATTGCGGCAAGGAGAGCGCCCTCCGGCAGGGCTATCATATAGGCAGGGACGCCTTCTTCTGGGTCGAAATGCTTCATACGAGAAGGAATCCCCAGCTCGATGAGAACGATGTCGCCGCGAGAAAGGGCCGATACAACGCCTACGCTGCCCAAAAGAGCCTCTTCTTCAATCATATTCGCAATAAGCATGGTAGAAGAGACGCTCTCGATTCCCACCTCGCGGAAAATGCGACGGTTTTTGGGGTTGTTCACACGAGCAATGCACCGCGGAACGTTAAATACCCGAGTTGCGATTTCGCATGCAACCAGGTTGTCGTCGTCTCGCCCCGTTGCGGCAACGAACACATCGGCGTCCCTGATTCCCGCATCCTCCTGGAAGTCGGAGTCGCACCCGTCGCCATTGATGATGAGGTACTGTCCCTGCAGCTCTATGGACAAGCGATCAGCCTGCGCGCGGTTCGCCTCGAGCACAGCGACCTCGTGATGCTGATCGAGCAAAACGCCCGCAAGGTAGCTTCCTACCTTACCGCCTCCCATGATTACGATGTACACTGCTTCCTCCTACGAACAGGCTATTTGCCAAACTTAACCGAACATAACCGCCATCGAACGATGCGTACGAGCAAAAGCCCGCGCCAAACGAAGAGCACAACCTCTGAAATACGCGCATCCTTGCCGAAAGCCCGTATCAGAACACGCCAGAACAAAGTGTACCTACCGTATGTTACATCTGCATGTACTTCGAAAATGAACCGAGCAAATCATGGCGCACGCAGGCCAAAACGCTATCGCCGTGATACAGAACGCTGTCTTTCGTAGGAATGGAACTCGCGCTGCCATCGCGACGTTCGAATGCGACGATGCGAATACCATGGCTACGCTCGAGCTCCGAAACGCGCGCGAACTTCATCCCCACGACCGACAGGTCAAGGGAAAAACGAAGAATCTCGAAATCGCCGAATGTGTCCAAATGGCTACCGTGGCCGGAAAGAATCTTGGAGAAAAGCTCCTCGGCGACAAGGGACGTGCCGCACACGTAGTCAAGGCCAAGCTGCATATACGCACGTTCACGCGCGGGATTGTACAGACGGGCGATGACGTGGGGGACATGGAAGATGCGACGGGCAACTTCTACCACCATCAGGTTGGAATTGTCCGACTGGGTAACCGCCGCAACAACGTCAGCCTCTTCGACGCCGGCGCGAATCAGCACGTCTTCATCGAATCCGAGACCTTGCAACGTTGTCCCATTGAAATTTCTACTCAGATTAGAAAACGCCTCGGCGTTGCGGTCGACGACGCACACGTTGCCATCATTCTGAGAAAGCAGCGTTGCAAGCTCCGAGCCAACACGACCGCATCCGACGATGATGATGTTAGCCATATCGCACCTTCCCGAAACAAAAGATGCGCAAAATGCGCATCTTGGTAAATCCAATCTTTATAGGAATTTATAGTATACGTCTCGAACACCCCAGTCGTGAACATCCGATGCTCCAAAGAGCCTCCAACAACCTGGGGCAAGGTCGATCGCCCTGCCATAGCCGGCAAAGCCTCCGGTGTCGGTCACCGTTGCAACGATGATTGTCTCGCCGTAGCGAATGGCCACAGGGTGTCCCAGAAGGTGCGATTGCGACTCCGGCACGGCAACCGTCAAGCCATCCCACGTAAGAGGAATGCCGGAAGCCGTCACATCGGTTCCAAAATTGCCCTTGCCGTCATCGTTGTCCGCGTAGCTATACGCCGAGGCGGATCCGAGCGTCCATCCGTCGCTTTCGTCGGGAAGGATATGAGGGGCGGTAGGAAGCGGATCCATCGTCCCCAGCGCAAGGGCTGCCGCAACCGTGTTTTCGTTGGCCACATCATAAGCAGAAAGGACGATAACAGGATCGGGGTCTTTCACCGTGATGGAACGAGCGGCGGAAGAAGAGGCCGACGACGTGGTGGCGGATGTTCCTATTCGCTCCGACGGCTCAACCTTGTCGTCCTGGGAGACGGTGCTTTTCTGCGCGCCGATGCCAATCGTGTCGGAGTCCACATCGTAAGAGGCGATAGCAGGGGTCAGAGCAAAAACCGAAACAGCAACAACCGCGACGACGGCGCAACAGGCGATCAGCACGACAATCGCGCTGCGAGACAGAGTATGTACCGTCTTCTGTGCCAACAAGCCTCCAGTAGTCAGCGGTCGGTTTCGACCCATTACGAGCAAAACGCCTCTGGTGCATTTTCGACGCACCAACGCATCCTGCGTTTGCGAAAAACCCCGCTATTGTACTCGATAAAAGCAAGCTTGGAGAAGACCCCTCAGCCTAACGAGAGGAGAAACAATCTCAAGATGGCATCTTGACCAGGTGTTTTTACAAATTGAGCGCGGTCTATAGCGATTTTTTGAATTACCCGGCACTAACCCGTTCGTCGCCTTTGAAAAACCGCCCGCCGACCGCAGCCTGTCGGAAGCGAGCATCACGCAATCGCACGTACGCCCTTGAGAAAATGCATGGGCCCGCAGACCAACCCCTCAAGACTTGAACCTTGCCGCCGCGGCAATACCTCTACGCGTAAGGAACGACTATCGCTATGACCGCATATGCAAGCAAAACCGTCGGAGCCGCAATGACAAGAAGAATCACCGCGATGATGCGAACGACCGTGGAATCGACCCCGAAATAATACGCTATGCCTCCGCATACTCCCAAAAAACGACGGTCCTCCAAGCTGCGGCGGAACGGCCCCCTTGGCCTTGACGAGGTAAAACCGGCCAGTTTTCCACGCCTGGAAGCCCACACCAAATACACGCCCGCCACAACGAACGCGCTCGGCCACACAACCCCCCAAAGAGCGCGTATAACCTGGCCGATGCGAAACCACACGTCGCCAGGAAAGACGTTTCCCGCCAGATTGAACACGCCAAGCACGATGAGCACAACACCGAGAACGAGCGCCGTTCGCGGATGGCGCGAGTTTTTTTGGCTATCCGTCATCAGCGCCTCCTAAATCCAGGGATTGACATCGTATGCGCGAACGCCGAGCGGCGTGTTGATGACCGCATGCTCCAACGAGCCTGGAATGGCGAAAAAGAACACCACTGCTAGGCATACCACCACGACAACCAATGCAATGGCAAGGTTGAACATGTCGTCGTGAAGCGACATCCTCATCAGAAGCAAGCCCGCAATTACAAGCAGGACGGGCCACAACTTGTCCACGGCGACGACGGCCGACTGCCAGGCAATAAGCCCCGTCGTCATAAGCAGAACCACAACGCTCACGGACACAATCGAGAGCCCCGCCGAAAACCGCCGGATCCGCGATCCGCGACTGGAAGGAACAAGCATGAGCACAAAGCCGGCCACAGTAAACGTCAACGGCCACAGCTGCCACCACATGACTCCTTCAACCACGATGTCAAAAACCGCCACGACTTCAAGAGCGAGAATAATGGAGCCGACCCATACGCAGAAGCGAGACCAGCCCGTCATGCCCCCCGTTTCACAGGGGCAATCTTCGGGTTTTTCCACGGGCTGCACCACATGATTTTCAACCACGCGACCCTCGTCGAGCGAAAACCCGACAGGGGGAACGGGAGCCTCGCCACGCGAGCGAGTTCGAGCGCGACCACGCGAATCAGAAGACGTATAGCCTTCCGACTCGGCGGGAACGTAGGCAGCGCAATCTATGGGAATCGATGCGTCAAGGCGCTTGGGTATAACAAGCCAAATGACCGCGTATATCGGCAGAACGAGACCGAATGTCACAATAGCGAAAAGAACAGCGAGGATGCGTACGACGAGAGGGTCCACGTCGAAGCGGTCGGCTATGCCAGCACACACGCCGGCAATGGCTTCGTCGCCAGAGCGTTGGAGCTTCTTCGCCTCGGCCATACGGGCCCTCCTTATCGCATACGCTGCGTTGCTACTCCTTGGCGTCCTCGTTCTCTTGAGCTTCGGGCTTGGCCTCGTCGAGGCGCTTTACCCGTATCTGAGACACGCGACGGCGTCTCATCTGCTGCACCTTAAAACCGTATCCGCCGATAACGAATTCGTCCCCGAGCTGAGGAACGCAATCAAACGTGTTCATGAGCCACCCGGCAATCGTCTCGTAAGATTCGCTTTCCTCGACGGGCAAGCCAAGCTCCTTCGCCTCGTCGGAAGGGCACGAGCCGGCAACGACCCATTCATGGTCGGACAGCTGGGTGATGTGTTCGTTTTCGCCGAAATCCGTTTCGTCTATGATTTCACCGACGATTTCCTCAACGATGTCTTCGATGGTAATTAAACCAGCGGTTCCACCGTATTCGTCGACGACAATGGCCATCTGTTGACGATTCGTTTGCATTTCGTTGAGCAGCGGAAGCAGGTCTTTGCTTTCGGGCACGAAGTCCACGTCGGCAAGGTAATCGACAACCGAATCCGCCTCTCGATCGTCAAGCAAAGGGTTGATGAGGTCTTTGTAACGGACGATACCGATGACGTCGTCCTGGTCTTCATGGAATACCGGAAGACGCGAATAACCCGTTCCGCGCATACGGTCGATGGCCTGCTTCACCGTTTCAGAATCTTCGACCATAATCATATCGACACGGGGGGTCATGACCTCGCCTGCCGTAGAATCGCCCAAGTCAAGAACTTCGTGAATCATGCGCTTCTCATCATCGTCCAATTCTTCGTTGTCGGCGACAATGTAGCGAATCTCTTCTTCCGAAACATCCTGTCGGTCGTCAGCGCTTTTGACCCGCATGACGCGTGCCAGCAAGTCGGCCGAAGCAGCTGTGAATCGAACGATGGGGCTGAATATCTTCTGAAAAACAGAGAGCGGTCCGGCAACAGCTTTCGAAACCGACTCGGCGGAAGAAAGCGCGATGCGCTTGGGAACAAGCTCTCCTATCACGATGCTGAAGTACGACACGATCAGAGTGATCAGCACGGGCGCAAAACCGGGCGCCACGAGCGTCAGCCATTCCACGCCAAACGAAGAGAGCCATTGCGACAGTGGCTCCGAGAGGTTCGTTGCGGCGGCCGCGGAGGCAAAAAACCCAACGAGTGTAATAGCAACCTGGATAGTGGCGAGAAAGCGGTCGGAGTCGGCCGCAAGGTCAAGTGCTCGCGCGGCCTTTTTCGAGCCTTCCTCCGCCTCCTTCTGAAGAACGACCTTGCGGGCATTGACGAGCGCCATCTCCGAGGCGGAGAAATACCCGTTGACAAGAATGAGGACAAACGTGACCAGAATGCTTATTCCAATGTCCATGAGGAAGCGTCACACCTTATCAAATCGCCGCCGACCAGGCGGAAAGCCAAACTGCGCTCTTGCGCAGCACGCGCCGTATGATTACAGCACGTACAAAACAATGGAAAGGAACTGAAGAATGCTGCCCGCGAGCACCCACAGATGAAACACCGTGTGCATATAGGGAATCTTCTTCAGCACGTAGAACACGCATCCGATGCTGTAACAGATACCGCCCGCCAGAAGCAGCATGAGCCCCGGGAACGCGAGGCTGGAAATGAGCGCGGGAAGAAAGCCCACGACGCACCATCCAAGCAGCAGATAGATAACCGCCGATATCCAGCGCGGTCGATACACCCAGAAAGCCTCGAAAGCAATGCCCACGATGGCAAGCGCCCACACTCCGATGCAAAGCAAAAGGCCGTTTGAATTCGCGAGCGTGATAAGGCAAAACGGCGTATAGCTACCGGCGATGAAAAGATAGATCGCCGAATGGTCGAGCACCTTGAACACCTTTTTCGCCGGCAAGGGAACCAACGCATGATAAAGCGTTGACGCCAAGTATTCGAGCAGCATGGAAATGGTGTAGATGAGCGCCGCCGCCAAAGCAACGCCGCCGCCATGAGAGACCGAAATCACAACGCAGATGGGAATAGCCGCCACGGCCAAGGCCGCACCGATTCCGTGAGAGATGGAATTGGCAATCTCTTCGCCGACGGTGTATTCGCGCGCGGGCTTCTTTTTCGAACACGCCGACGAACGGCGCGCCTTGGACAATTCCTTCGACGCCACCGAAGAAGCCGGCAGGTCGCGAATGTCCTCAAACGAAGAAATTCGCCATGCATGAGATGCGGACGCAGATGCGTCCGCCGTGTCTTTGGAAGGCTCGGAAGAACCTTGCGAAGATGGGTTGTTTTCAGCGTTCGTGTTCATAATCGGCATTCTAGCATAGGAACCGAATCCGCCGATGGCAGCGCTGATTCGTCATCGTTCAGTTACAGAAGATTCCGTTCGGGGCCTGACCCATTCAATCCACTCGGCAGCGTCCTCTTCGGAAACGTCCCATAACACTTCCGTCGTGCCTCCGACGCCCGCGGCCGTACGCGCATTCACTATGGCGACATGCGCCATACGCTGAAACGGATTCGTCTTGATAAAACCATACTGAATCTTCTTGCGCGGAACAATGGAGGTCTTCACGGACAAGCCGCCGTTCGTCATGCTCATGAAAATGCGGTTGTACCCCAGGGCCGAACGCCTATACCACAAAACGGCGTCTACCACATTCAACGCGAACATCAGGATAAAGAAGCCGCAGCAGGCGAAAAACGCAATCTGCACGATAGAGAACAGCCCGGGGTCTGCGACGAGCATTCCCGAAGCCGCCGCGTACGCGAATCCCGCATAGGCGGCAGCTGCGACGACGAACAGCCAAAACGACGCGCTGCGGATGATGCTGCGCCGAATAACGGCGCGACGAAGGGCAACGGAAGCAGGGCGCACCGTCTCTTCCGGCACGTTTGAGAATTCAGGCAGAACTCCGTCGAGTATCTCCGGCACGCGAGACACCTTCACGAACGGATGGATGACTAGGCCACGCACCGATGAAGACTGCGCGTTGGAATCCTCGGTGTTAAGCGAATCGATTTTGCCAACCGACAGCTCGCAATAGCCGATCAGACGGCGGACGAACGACTGCTTGATGATGACCGTCTGCACGCGATCGACATCGACACCGTGAAACGAACGCTGCAGCAAGCCGTGTTCGACCTCGATACGGCTTTCACGACGACGGACCCTGAAACCGCCGTACTGCACAACGGAACCCACCACGGAAAAGGCCCAGAGGGCGATCACGCACAACACCGCCCACAACGCCACTTCCCATGCGAGCGCATTGAATGCACCGCCAACAGCCGAGGCAGCGGCATCCGGAGAGGCCCCCTCCAAGGCCGTTCCCGCCATCATGCCTTCTACCGCATCTTCCGTCCATGCCTGAATGCTGGATTCGAATATCTGCGCAACAAACGATGCCACGCCGATGATGCCGGCGATAATCACGCCGAAATGCCCCGCAGCCCCCGAAAGTCCGGCGAAGAGAAGCTCTTTGTTGCTCAAACCCGCTTCATACGAGACAGACCCCGTTGCAACCTCTTCTCCGCCGAAGACACCGCGAATATCCTGCAGCACTTCGTCCGCCCCGTCGAGAACATTGCCCGAAAGCTGCCCCGCCATCGAAGCGACGCGCGCATCCGCCGCAGCGAATGCGGCGCTGACTTGAACGGACACGGGGTCTTCGCCGAAAGCGATGCGCACGGCACGTTCGTCGCCGCCGGCGTTTGCCACCATCCATGCGGAAGGAACAACCATGCTGGAAATAAATGCGTTGCCGAATTCGTCAATGGCGCCTCCCGCCAGCAAAATCTTCTTGCGGCGAAATATCTCGGAACGCAAGGCTTCAGCCTCGGAGGTCCGCACGAACTTCAGCATGATGGCGTCGTTGGATGCGCCGCCCGCCGTGTCGATTTTCACATCGCACACGCCCAGCACGCGCTGCAAAACCCCCGCCTGCTGATTGACGGATTGCACGCGCTGATACGGAACATGACGGCGCTTCTTGTTCAAAATGCCCGAATATAGATTGAACTCCTCCGGCAGCAGTTCGTAGGAGAGATGTTTCCAGGAAAGCCATTGCACGAGAAACACCACAGCAAAGATGCCGCCCACCAGCACAATCACGCCAAGGGCAATGAAGGGCACGACGAACACGGAGGAAGGAGCCTTCGCCAGCGCGCCTACGATGCTGCCGAACATGGATATGACCGCGAGAACGGCAACGGTCATGGCGGCGCCCAACCCCCCAAGCCACACATAGGAGCTATGCACCCTATGCTTCCCTGGTTTCAAAGACTCGGGAACCAGCGCACGAGGATCGCCGGGGACAAGCCTCTCGGCTCCTGCGCGGGCATAGGCAATAAGCTGGTCACGATATGCGACCCATTCGGGACTTAAGGATGCGAAGGCTTGCTTTTGGGGATTCTCGCTCATCATGGCTACACGTCCTCCTGCGCGAGGCGCGCCTGGGTGGCAATGCGATCGCGCAGCATGTCCGCCTCTTCGAAAGCAAGGCCGGGAATGACGTGTTCGCCCGCCGCCGTGGAAACAGTAACGCTTGCGAGATCGAACATTCGCAGAATTGGGCCTTGCTTCGTATCGGTATTCTGCACGCGCACGAAGGGGATGACGAAACGGGCGCGCCAGATGATGCCGCGCGATATGTCGAGCTCGTTTTCCCCCACCTCATAACGCCAGCGCATATGTCGAATAGGAGGCAGAATGCCAACCATCACGACAAGCGCGGCAAGCCATGCCGCCGTCATGGCCGCAATCACGATCCATGCCCACGA
>USEQ01000002.1 GCA_900553655.1 uncultured Slackia sp.
GAGCGCACCGACAATGCCTGCGATTAGGCCGATGACGGCCGAGCACCCGACGCTTGCGATGACGGTGCGTGCGTCAACACCGAAACGCGCCTCGATTGACCCGAGGAGGCTTGCGTCTTTTCCGGGGGTTTTCGTCTGCGCAGCATTCGCCATCACGGCGTTGCGTCCAAGATCGGCAATGCCGAAGAAGAAAAACCCTTCTCCGACCTCGGCGCCTTCTATCATGCCTTTGCAAGCGAGAGAACGGTATAACTCGCAATACTCATGGTCGAAAGAGTTTTCCTCGCCTGTAGGGCAGAGGTGGCGAAACGCGGCGAGTGTCACGTCCTCGCCGTTGCTTTCGGCGGAAACGAGCATTTCGAGCTCGCTGTATTCTTCGGGCGTCAGAGCGATGCTGTACTGCAGGGCATCTGCTTCCGTATTGGCGGCAACGGGGTCGCCCGCGATTTCGTTGATATCTGCTTCAGGCATGGGTCCTCCTTGGTTCGCGTCTTATTTTACCAGGTTGTTTTGACGGCGCGCGCTTCGTCCTGCAACGGTGAATCGTATGTCGCAATAAACATATCTGCCGTTCGTCTCCTTCGGCATGCCGTCTCCCGCCGCATGCTTACCGTTTCCGTGAACAGGGGGCAAAGCTGCTCCTTCTTCCCTTACACTTGGCTTTGTCGCATGTCTTGATTCGAATGCGATTCCACGGATGAAACCTTTTCAAGGAGGAATGTCATGCCCAAGATCACTCGTGATCAGGTGAAGGTGCCCGTCGACGTAGCGCCCGAGGCCCGCGAAACGTACATCGACAACTACATGGCCGCCACGCGTGAAACCGGTCGTTTGATGCTGTTCGCATGCGACCAGAAGGTGGAGCATCTCAATGGCGATTTCTACGGTGAAGGAATCGATCCCGCCGACCTCGATCCCGAGCATCTGTTCAAAATCGGATCTCAGGGCGTTTGCGGCGTTCTGGCCGGTCAGCGCGGCCTGATCGCCCGCTATGCGGCTGACTATCCCGAAATCAACTATCTGGTCAAGATGAATTCCAAGACCAACCTGGTCAAGACCGCCCAGGACGATCCCTATAGCCCCCAGCTGCATGACCTCGAGGCCGTTCTTGCCATGCGCGAAGCCGGCGTTAACGTTGTCGGCCTTGGCTACACCCTGTATCTGGGCAGCGAATACGAGGCAACCATGATGGCGGAGGCGGGCCAGCTCATCGCCGAGGCTCATGCTGCGGGTCTGATCGTCGTTCTGTGGATTTACCCCCGCGGCAAGGCCGTTACCGACGAGAAGGCTCCTGCCCTGATCGCCGGTGCTGCGGGCGTTGCTCTGTGCCTGGGCGCGGACTTCGTCAAGGTCAATCCTCCCAAGGCAAGCGACGAGGCAACCTCTGCCGAAAACCTCAAGATTGCCGCTACTGCCGCAGGCCGCACCGGCTTGGTATGCGCAGGCGGTTCTACCGTTGATGCGGAAACCTTCCTTACCCAGCTGTATGATCAGATTCATATCGGCGGTGCTTGCGGCAACGCAACCGGCCGCAACATTCATCAGCGCAGCCTGGATGAGGCGGTTCGCCTGACCAAGGCCATTTCCGCTATTACGTTGGCGGATTACGAAGTCGCCGATGCTTTGGCCGTGTTCAACGGCGAAAAGGATTTCGCTCTGTAGGAAAAAGCGAGTCGTTTGTCGGCTGCTCGTTGCGCACGAAATTCGTAGAAGCGAGGTTCCATTCGGGGCCTCGCTTTTTAATTGCTGCGGGTTGAGGCAAGGGTGGAATACAGGGCAACGGCCAAAATGACGGCGCCGCCGATGACTTCGCGAACGCCGGGAATTTCGCCAAGGAATAAAAGGGCGGCTACGACCCCATATACCGATTCGAGTCCGGTGATAATGCCTGCGGTGCGCACCTTGACGGTACGCAATCCTCCAATGAAGAGGGTGTGGGCAATTGCCGTGAACACGATGCCCATAATGGCGAGCATGCCGATATCGAGAGCGGTGAAAGACGGCTTGAGCACGAACAAGGCGGGAAGAAGCACCACGGTGGCCGTGGCCTGTTCGTAAAACGATACGAGCGAAGCGGGGTAGCCGCTGGAGAACTTCCTATTGGCTAGCGAGAGAAGCGCGTAGGTGAACGCGCTGAGCAGCCCCCATAAAACGCCCTGAGCCATAGAGCCTTCCAGGCTGAAATCATCCACGATGCAAGCGACCCGCGTCTCAAAAAGTGGACGCAGAACTACGATGTCCGATGCGCGCATCTTTTCGTGAAAAAGAAGAGGCTCGAGCACGGCGCTGAACAGCGGGAACGTTGCAAGGGTAAGTGTTCCTACGGCTACGGTTGAAACTTGGATCGATTGCATGAAGCTTGTCCAATGTATAGCAAGGATGATGCCCGCGAAAATGATGAGCACATAGTCGCCCCGTGTTTTCAGGGCGAATTTCTGTCGTTTGACGGCAAGGTAGGCCCCGAGAAACGCTGACGAGAAAAACGTGCGTCCCAGAACAAGAATAATGGCCGGCAGAGCGACGACCTTGGCGAAAAGGCCCACGAGTCCGAAGAGCAATACTGCAACGTGCGTGGCTATGAGGCCGCTGTTTTTCGCAATCCACCCGGATGCGTCTTTTTCGATCGGCGCTTCGGAGCCCTGTCTATTCGTGCGCTCTTTTTCGAGCATTACAATCTCCTCCTGCAACCGATTTCATTTTGCTTCTCGCTCATCATACAATGCTGCTGGAATTTCGCGTACGCCGAGCTTTCGGCAGTCTGTTTCGCGTGTTTGCGAACTGTCGGAGGGCGGGTATGATGGACGAAGGCAACTTCACGAAGAAACGGAGGCGTGCTCATGATCGAGCTTTCCGACGACAAGATTCTGTATGCATTCTCGAAAGACCTGGAGCCTGCTCTGACGGTGAAATCGGGCGAGACGGTGCGCGTGCGCACGAAAGATTGCTTCGGTAATCAGGTTCAGACCCCCGAAGACGAGCTGGATAGCATCGACTGGGATGCCATCAATCCCGCGACGGGTCCGATTTATGTGGAAGGCGCCGTGGCGGGAGGCTCGCTGAAGGTTCGTATCGACGCGATCGAATTCGACGGCCAGACGGCGAGCTGCACGGGCAAAGACGAGGGCGTTTACGGCGATAAGCTGGAGTGCTGGAGCACTCGTTTGTGCAAAATAGAAGGAGACGAGTTGGTGTGGGATGATAAGGTCCGTCTGCCGCTTACTCCGATGATCGGCGTTATAGGCGTTGCCCCTGCGGGCGATCCAGTAAACTGCGGAACCCCCGGCGTTCATGGCGGCAACATGGATAACACGAAAATCGCCCCAGGCGCAACGCTATATTTCCCCGTGGCCGTCGACGGCGCGCTGTTCGGGTGCGGTGATATGCACGCGGTCATGGGCGATGGGGAGGTCAGTGTTTCCGGCGCCGAGGCCGCGGGCCATGCCACGGTTACGTTGACTGCTTTGCCCGATCTTTCCATCGATACACCCCTGATTGAGAATGGGACCGAATTCGGCGTCATCTACTCCGCTGAAACGCTGGATGCCGCTGCTGACGGCGCGGTGCATCGTATGGTCGATCTGGTTTCCGATCGCACGGGCAAAGACCCCGCTGAGCTCGTGATGCTGTTCAGCCTGTGCGGCAATGTCGAAGTGTGCCAGATGGTCGACCCCGAAAAGACCGTGCGTTTCATGGTTCCGAAGCACGTTCTTGATTCGTATGGTTTCGGACTGTAGGCTGTTCGATTAGGCGCAGGTTGCTCATAGTTTTCTTCTTTCTATGGGCAACCTGCTTTTTTAATAGTGAAAAACCGCAATAAAATAGTTAGTATAATTTGGAAACTAATTATTAGAACTGTTTCTATAGAGACGATGCCTATTCTTGGCGTAAATAGAGTAGCTATTACAGCGTAGCTAAGAAATAGAAAATAAGTTACTGAAGGAAAGTAAGATGCATTTTAAGAGCACATCGGTCGAAGAGACTAGAAAGCTTGCTTTCGATATGGCACAGAAGGCTCAGCCAGGGGATGTCATCCTGCTTACCGGTGACCTTGGTGCGGGAAAGACCCATTTCACGCAGGGGTTTGCGTGCGGCCTTGGCATGAGAGAGGTACCGACGAGCCCCACATTCAATCTGGTATGCGAATATCGCGACGGGCGTCTTCCTCTGTACCATTTCGATCTGTACCGTCTTGAGGACGCGGCGGAACTCGATGACATCGACTACTATGCCATCGTCGAGGGAGACGGAGTTTCCCTGGTGGAGTGGGGGAATAAGTTCGAGGAAGCGGCTCCTGACGACTATCTGCTGCTTGATTTTTCCGTTGATGAATACGGCGTGCGCGAAATCGAGGCCACTGCCTTCGGAATGCGGGCTCAAAATTTTCTTTCGTGACCGCGCCATCGCGAGAAGGGTAGAAGAAATCGGACGCACGTTTGTCCTATAAGCCCAAAGAAAAGAAGCCGGCTCATGGGGAGCCGGCTTCTTTTGCGTATGGGTTGGCGTAGCGAGTTAGGCTTCTTCGTCTTCCTTGACTACCAAAACGTCACAGCGCAAGTTGCGGATGAGGTACGTGGAGACGCTGCCCACGAACACATACTTGATGTTGGAGAGTCCGCGTTCTCCGCAGATAACCAAGTCGGGGTGATACGGCTCGATAATTTGCTCGCTCAGGGTTTCGGTGATGCGGCCCGCCTTGACGACTACCTGCACCTCGGGGATGTTGGGGTTGTTACGAGCCTCCTCGAGCAGGTCGGCGATCGACTCCTCGAGCTTGGCCTTCATGTCGGCAGCGAGCGCTGCAAAATCGGTGCCGGCCGCCTCGTAGGGAACCGAATCCACTACGTGGCCGAACATCAATGCGGCATGGGTATCGGCTGCAAGCTCGATAGCGCGCTCGGCAACCATGTTCTGGGTCTGCCCTCCATCGAGCGCGGCGAAAATGCGTTTGTACTGCTTTGCCATGATAACTCCTGACTTTGGGGTAATTCCAAGTTTTGGAATTACCGTCATTGTACCACTGGGCGCGTTGCTCTTAGGAAACGGTCGGGCTACGGCGATGCGCACCCGTTGACGGGTCTAAGCTTCTGCGTCCGCTTCTGCCTGGGAGAACATCGCTTCAACCTGATCGATGTCTTCTTGCGTCGTGGCCCACGAGCATGTCATGCGCACGACGGTGTGTTCGCTGTCGGGGTGGGAGATTTCGTCGGCATCGAAGGCGTGCATGAAATCCTGTGCAATGTGGTTCTCAAGAAGGAGGAATTGCTGGTTGGTGGGGGAGTCGCTGACGAAGCTATCGAACCCGTGGTGCTTCAGGACTTCTTTAAGGCGCATGGCCATGGCGTTGGAATGGCGGCCGAGCGAGAGGTAGAGGGGTTCGTCTTCAAGGGCTTCTTCGACGCCCGCGTGCGCGCCCGTGGTCGAAAAGAGCGCGTCGAACTGCACGCCAAGAAGGCGCCCCTTCGCCATGACGGCGCCTTTTTGCTTCATGACGTAGCGGAAATCGCGCTGGATGTCGGGGTTTTTCACGACGATCGCCTCCCCGAAGAGGGCGCCGTTCTTCGTGCCTCCTATGGTAAAGATGTCTGCGGCGGCACATATATCCGCAAGCGTGACATCGCAGTCTTTCGAGGTGAGGCCTACGGCAAGGCGCGCTCCATCTATGAAGAGCAGAAGATCTTTGCTGGTTGCGTATGCGCGAAGAGCGTTGAGTTCGCTCGATGAAAGCACGAGGCCTGTTTCGGTGGCAAAGGAGACGTAGAGCAGCCGCGGTTTTACCATATGAAAATTGCGGCCGTACTCGTGATCTTTCATGACGGCATCGATTCCGGCAACGCTCAGCAGGCCATCGGCGTCGTTGGTGACGAGTACTTTGTGCCCGCATGCCTCAATCGCTCCGGTCTCGTGTACGTTTATGTGGGCGTCGGGTGCTGCTACCGCGCATTCGTGCGGGCGAAGGGATGCGGCGATACTGACGAGGTTCGCCATGGTGCCGCCTGCGACGAATTCGACCTGCAGCGCAGCGGGAATAATTCCCGCGCTGCGCAAGGCCCCCTTGTCGTCGCTGCGCACGATGGCGCTACGAATCGCCGATCGGCCCTTTTTGCAGAGACTGTCTTCGGTATATCCGATATGCTGCTTGCTATTTGTATTTACGAGCGCCTCAAGAACGAGAGGGTGCGCGCCCTCCATGTAGTCGTTGCGAAAGCTGTGCATGCGGGTGCCTTTCTTTGGGTGGTCGGTGTGCAGTCTGCTTTGTAAGCGGTTCTGATTACTTTAAGATACCAGCACATTATTTGTAATCTAGCGCTAAAGATAAATGGTTGGATTTTATAAAATACCGCAGGTAGAGAGTCGAAAATAAAAGAAAGAGTGTTAAAATGCTCAAAAGCAGCTGCAAAAGCGCTGTCTTTTGTGATGCCAAAATGAATTTTGTCTAATAGATAAAATATTTGGTAAAATATTCAGCTGCTGCTTGGCAAAGATGAGTGAAGAAGGAAGATTCTTGGCAAAAGAAGACGTCATCGAACTTGAGGGTAAGGTTCTCGAAGCGCTCCCGAATGCAATGTTTAAGGTGGAGCTCGAAAACGGCCATCAGATTTTGGCGCATATTTCCGGCAAAATGCGCATGCACTACATCAAAATCCTGCCGGGCGACAAAGTTACCGTCGAGCTGTCTGTGTATGACTTGTCTCGCGGTCGTATTACCTATCGTTCCAAATAGCTGCACCCTGCCTGTCGTTTCGAGGGTTACAAGGGTGCATTACTGTGCTTAAAAGTACAGCGGCTGCATGTCCGACACATCGCAATATGACAACTATCGCCTGCGGCTGGGCGTGTTGCATAGAGTAAAAGAAAACAAAGGTTCCCCTGAGGCTGAACCGTCGGCCAAGGGAAGCCGCACATTCTAAGGAGACGAAAATGAAGGTCCGTCCTTCGGTCAAGAAAATGTGCGACAAGTGCAAAATCATTCGACGCCATGGCAAGGTGCTCGTGATCTGCGAGAACCCCCGTCATAAGCAGCGTCAGGGTTAAGAGAGGAAGGCTAGCTAAACTATGGCACGTCTTTTTGGTGTCGACCTCCCTCGCGAGAAGCGCATTGAGATCGGCTTGACTTACATCTACGGTATCGGCAACACCACCGCAAAAAAGATTATCGCTGAGACTGGCATCGACCCGAATGTCCGCGTGAAGGACATCTCCGAGGACGATCTCCAGAAGATTCGCGAGTACATCGATAAGAACCTCACCGTCGAGGGTGACCTCCATCGCGAGGTTTCTCAGAACGTTAAGCGCCTTATGGAAATCGGCTGCTACCGTGGCCTGCGTCACCGCAAGGGTCTTCCCGTTCGCGGTCAGCGCACCCACACCAACGCTCGTACCCGCAAGGGTCCCAAGCGTCAAATCGGCGGCAAGAAGAAGTAGGGGTTTTGACACATGGCTAAGAAGAATGTTCGTACGCGCATCAAGCGCTCCGAGCGCAAGAATATTGCGGTCGGTCAGGCTCATATCAAGAGCACCTTCAACAACACCATCGTTTCTATCACCGATCCTCAGGGTAACGTGATTTCCTGGAATTCTGCAGGCACCGTGGGTTTCAAGGGCTCCCGTAAGTCCACTCCGTTTGCTGCGCAGATGGCTGCCGAGCAGGCTGCTAAGACCGCTATGGAGCATGGCCTGAAGAAGGTCAGCGTTTTCGTGAAGGGCCCCGGCTCTGGTCGCGAGACCGCTATCCGCTCCCTGCAGGCTGCAGGCCTCGAAGTGGCAAGCATCCAGGATTGCACCCCCATCCCGCACAACGGCTGCCGTCAGTGCAAGCGCCGCCGCGTGTAGTTCAGAAAGGATCGAATCATTATGGCAATCAATAGGACTCCGGTTCTTAAGCGCTGCCGCCAGCTCGGTATTGATCCGGTTGTGCTGGGCTACAGCAGCAAGAAAGAATCTATCCGTCAGCCCAAGCGCCGTCGCAAGGAAAGCGAATACGGCATGCAGCTTCGCGAGAAGCAGAAGGCCAAGTTCATCTATGGCGTTCTCGAGAAGCAGTTCCGTGGCTACTTCAAGCAGGCTAAGCGCCAGCAGGGCATTACCGGCGAGAACCTCATGCGTATCCTCGAGTCTCGTCTCGACAACGTCGTGTTCCGCCTGGGCTTCGCTCGCACCCGCAAGGAAGCTCGCCAGACTGTGACCCATGGTCATATCCTGGTGAACGGTCGTCGCGTCGACATCCCGTCTTTCCGCGTCCGTCCTGGCGACCTCGTTTCCGTTGCTCCCAAGGCAAAGGAAATGCTCGTCATCAAGAGCGCTCTCGTCTCCAACGAGCGCATGCAGGTTCCTGCATGGCTCGAGGTTGACATCGAGAAGCTGCAGGGCAGCGTGCTCTCCCTTCCCAACCGTGATCAGATCGACCTGGATATCAACGAGCAGCTCATCGTCGAGCTCTACTCTAAGTAATAACCAGCGGCTGATTAGGAGGCTTACAAACTATGGCAGAGTTCATGAGGCCAACCGTCACAACAGAAGAAGTGAACGATACCGTCGCTCGCTTCGTCGTAGAGCCGCTTGAGCGTGGTTTCGGATATACGCTGGGCAATTGCATGCGTCGCGTGCTTCTGTCCTCCCTCGATGGTGCAAAAGCTACCGCTATTCAGATTGAAGGCGTGCAGCATGAGTTCACCACTGCCGAGGGTGTTATCGAAGATGTCACCGATATCGTCTTGAACGTAAAGGGCCTTGTTTTCTCGGCCCTTTCCGAGGACTACACCGAGGCGACCGCGACCATTTCCGTCGAGGGCCCCTGCACGGTAACCGGCGCTGACATCAAGGTGCCCGCCGAGTTCACGCTCGTCAATCCTGAGCATGTTATCGCCACTGTCGCCGATGGCGGTACGTTGAACATGAGCATTCGCATCGGTGTTGGTCGTGGGTATGTTTCGGCCGAGCGCAACAAGCGTACCGAAGACCCCATCGGCATCATCCATGTGGACAGCCTGTTCTCCCCGGTGCGTCGCTGCACGCTTGCTGTCAGCGATACGCGTGTGGGCCAGCGCACCGACTTCGACAAGCTGGTTCTTGAGGTCGAGACTGACGGCTCCATCGTTCCTAACGAAGCGGTATGCCGTGCGGCTAATATCATCAACCAGTATATGGGCGCATTCTTGACCCTGGCTGATATCGCAGACGAAGAAGAAGGCGAGATTCCTTCCATCTTCGCTCCGGAAGGCCAGGAAGCGAATGCGGAGCTCGATAAGCAGATCGAGGATTTGGACCTTTCCGTCCGTTCCTACAACTGCCTGAAGCGTGCGGGCATTCACTCCGTGCGTCAGCTGGTCGAGTTCTCTGAGAATGACTTGCTCAATATCCGTAACTTTGGTGCGAAGTCCATTGAAGAGGTCAAAGACAAGCTGATCTCCATGGACCTCAATTTGAAGCAATAATAGGAGATACACGATGAGGCATTACAAGAAGGGCCGCAAGCTGGGTACTGACGCTTCCCACACTAAGGCCATGAAGAGGTCCTTGGTGAAGTCGCTGTTCCTCAACGACCGCATCAAGACCATCGAGTCTCGTGCCAAGGAGATTCGTCCCGACGTGGACAAAATCGTTACCTGGGCAAAGAAGGGCGACCTGCATTCCCGCCGTCTTGCCATTGCTGCTCTCGGCAATGACAAAGAGCTCGTTCGCGAGATTTTCGAGAAGGTCGAGCAGGGTATGTTCGCCGATCGCCAGGGTGGCTACACCCGCATCATGAAGCTTGGTCCCCGCAAGGGCGACAATGCTCCCATGGTCATCATGGAGCTCGTGACTGAGCCCGTCCAGAAGAAGACTGCTGAAGCTCCTGCCGAGAAGGCTGAACCGAAGAAGGTTGAAGCTCCCGCTGAGGAAGCTAAGGCTGAAGAGGTTGTCGAGGAAGCTGCTGAGGCTACCGAGGCTCCCGCAGAAGAGGCTGAAGAGAAGAAGGCTGAATAACCTTATTTTCTCGCAAGGAAACGCCGTCCTTTCCAGGGCGGCGTTTTTTATATGCATGCTAAGGAAATGGCGCTTGATGGTTCTCGATGGATTTCGTGGGGGCGTATCAAGTTGTCAACGTGTCGAATTCACCCTTCGACTCAACTGCTGCCGTGGTAGGATGAAATTGCCCGACGATACGGGGCGATAGAGGGATTTGCGCAGATGCGCATGATTCTCGGCACGACGGGGGCATCCTGTCCGAACTGGGAAAAATCATCAATGAAGCCATTGATAAGGCGCAGGAGCTCGCTGGAGAGCTGAAGGATGCGAATGATAAAATCATCGACGCAATTCAGGAGCAAGCCCCGGCTGTCATGGAGAGCGCGCGTGCTAAAACCGAAGAGCTTGCCAATGCCGCCCATGAGAGTTTTCCAGAAATGGTCGACGAGGCCAAAGCTGCGGCAGAAAAGGCCATGGACGCATCCAAGCAGGCGGCCGAGCATGTGATGGATGCCACTTCTCGCATTGCTGATAAATCCGTTGAAACGGCGAAGGAGATGGGCGATCGTGCCGCTGAAGCCGCAAAGGCAACGGCAGAGCGCATTTCGAAAAAAGACGATACGGTCGAATAGCTCTTGCCTATCGGTGGCGGGCGTAAGCTTTTCTTGCGCCCGCCTTTTTGCGCAGGCTCTCCAAAGACCTTCATATGCATCTTGATGTTTGATGGAGGGCAGCAGTACCCTACGTGGCTCGCATATACTGAAAAGTATGTCATTTCGCTCAAACAACGTATCCCTGCATATCGACGCACGTATCGCCATCGTATTGGTGTTCGTGTATTCCGTCGCGTTATTTTTGGCGGATTCATGGATGGCTCTCG
Source organism: uncultured Slackia sp. (assembly GCA_900553655.1). Lineage (GTDB taxonomy): Bacteria > Actinomycetota > Coriobacteriia > Coriobacteriales > Eggerthellaceae > Slackia. Next base: position 10,826 of record USEQ01000002.1, read on the forward strand.
GGCTCTTTGCCGTCGGCCTTTTTGCGGTTCTTGTTGCGGCTCGCGTTTCGTTCGTCAAGGTGATGCGCGGCATGGTGCCGTTGCTGTTTATTCTGGCGTTTACCGTGGTGGCTCATATTCCCCAGGGAATTATTGAAGGTTCTTTCTACGCGTTTCGCATCTTTCTTCTTGCCGTAGCGACATTGTCGGTGGCTTTTTCTTACGATGACACCCGCCTTGTACGAGCGTTTACGTTCTTCCTTTCCCCGTTTCGAAAAGCATGCGTGCCTGTCGACGATATTGCCACAATGTTTTCTATCGCCTTGAGGTTCATTCCGGTGAGCATGGACGAATTTCAGAGGGTCTCATCGGCCCAGCGTGCGCGAGGTGCGAATCTTGACGAAGGCGACGTGATCGAACGCGTCAAAAACTGGGGGAGCGTTCTGGTGCCGATGCTTGTGGGTTTGTTTCGCAGAGCCGGCGTGCTGGCTCAGGCGATGGAGGCGCGTTGTTACGGGGGATGCTCTCGTCGAACGAGTTTGCATGGCGATGAGAAGCTCGGTGCCCCCGCCGTTGCGTCTATGCTCCTTCTGTGTGTTGCAATCGTTTCGGTGGCGTTGCTGCTGTAGTTTACAAGGGTCGAAGGGCTGCGTGGCGGGGTCGTCTTCTTGCCTCGTACCATTCGCTTGCTGTTTCGTTGCCACCGCTCGCTTTGCGCTCGACGCCGCTTGCTGCAAATCCTGATACAATCGCTCTGTTCATACGGCATGCGAATCGCTGCCGTTTCAAAAGGCGGCAACCGTCTTGCCGTTTCAACCGAAAGAGGAGGCAATCTTCATGAGCATCATCTTCGACGTGTACGGTCGCGAAGTTCTAGATTCTCGTGGTAATCCGACCGTAGAGGTGGAAGTCACGCTGGACGACGGCTCGTTTGCCCGTGCTATCGTTCCGTCTGGTGCATCTACGGGCGCATTCGAGGCGGTTGAACTGCGCGATGGCGAAGCCGACCGTTATCTGGGCAAGGGTGTTACCAAAGCTGTGGCCCATGTGAATGAGGAAATCGCAGATGCCGTCATCGGCATGGATGCAACCGACCAGCGTTCTCTCGACGCCGAGATGATTGACCTGGACGGCACGCCGAATAAGGGCCGCTTGGGCGCAAACGCAATTCTGGGCGTTTCTTTGGCTGCTGCTCGCGCCGCTGCGGAATCCGTCGAACTTCCTCTGTACCGCTATGTCGGCGGCGTGAATGCCAACATGCTTCCCACTCCGATGATGAACATTCTCAACGGCGGCGTGCACGCCGATAACAACGTGGACTTCCAGGAGTTCATGATTATGCCCGTGGGCGCTCCCACGTTCGCAGAAGGCCTGCGTTGGTGTGCGGAAATCTATCACACCTTGAAGAAGGTTCTGCATGATGCGGGCCTCGGCGGCGGCGTGGGCGACGAAGGCGGCTTTGCTCCGAACCTCAAGACCAACGAAGAACCCTTGAAATACATTTCCGAAGCGTGCGAGAAGGCGGGCTACAAGCCGGGTGTCGATATCATGTTCGCCATGGATCCCGCTTCCACCGAATACTACGATGCGGAACGCGGAGTGTATGTTCTGGCTGGCGAGGGTGTCGAGTACACCAGCGAGGAAATGGTTGATTATTGGGAGAAGCTTGTCGATAAGTATCCCATCATCTCCATCGAAGACGGCATGGCCGAGGAGGATTGGGGTGGTTGGAAGCTTCTGACCGATCGTATCGGCGATCGCGTCCAGCTTGTTGGCGACGACCTCTTCGTCACCAATTCCGAGCGCCTGAAGAAAGGTATCGAGCTTGGCGTTGCTAACGCCATTCTGGTCAAGGTGAACCAGATCGGCAGCCTGACCGAGGCCATGGAGGCCATTCAGATGGCGAAGCAGGCTGGCTATGCGTGCGTCATGAGCCACCGTTCCGGCGAGTCCGAAGACACCACCATAGCCGACCTTTCCGTCGCATGCAACGCGGGCCAGATCAAGACCGGCGCACCGTGCCGCTCTGACCGTATTGCCAAGTACAACCAGCTTATCCGTATTGAGGAAGAGCTTGCCGACGCTGGCCAGTATGCCGGCATGAACGCGTTCTACAACATCAAGCGTTAATTCGGCGTACATATCGAAACGTGAAGCCGCCTGCGAGCCCTGGTGTTCGCAGGCGGCTTTTGCGTGTAGGTGAGGGAAGAAGGGACGCTGCGGGCAGTCGAGCGAAGCGCGGCACCCGCAGCGTCTCCTCGGGCTCAGCCGAATGGGTGTAAGACCGTACGCCTACTCCTCTTCGAGGTTCAGCCTGTTGATGCGGTCGATCAAGTCGTCGCCTCGCTCGTGGAACAACAGCTTTTCGTTGTGGGCGAAATAACGCTCGCAGCCGTGGTCGTTGATAAACGCCATGCTATAGCGGTTGACGGACAGGTCGGTCACCAACAGCAACATTTCCTGGCCGTCGCCGAACGCTTCTTCGACGAAGCGGAATACGTTGTCAAGTCCGCGCGCTGCACGGTCCAGGCGGCCATCGAGTGCATCGAGCATTTCCTCGAACTTCGCTTTGATATCGTCGAAGGAAAGCGCGGAGCCCTCTGCGTTGCGCACGGAGGATTCGAGAATCCCTGCCGCGCGTTCGTAGGAAAGCCTCTTGTCGGGGCTCAGTAGTCCCGCCGTTTTTTCGATGCCGGCCTTTTTGCGAATTTCAGCGGCGGCCTTCTGCGCTAGATCGCGCGCATCTTCCGCTCCGCCTTCGGCTATGCGGTCGCGCAATGCCGCAAGTTGTTCATGCGTGAATGCGACGGCTTTCTCCTCGGAAACGGCTTCGCGGACAACGCCGATCAGTGCATCGGTGATAAGACCCATGAGCGATACGCGCTCGTCGAATCCTGCTTCCTGTGCGCGTTCCACGATGCCCTGGTCGAACGTGCCTTCCACGATGCGGTCGATTTGGTAATCGGAGCGGTATTTCGTGAACAGCTCGTAGTAGACGGAGAAATGCTTGGCGATTTCGGGGCTTTGGACGTACTGTCCGATAAGGAGGTCGTCGACGGGCAGACCCTGCTCCTCATAGAGTTTGATGATGGCGGAAAGGTCATCCCAGCCGCGCGCCGTGACGAAGGACATGCCGTCGACCGTGGTCTCTACATGGTAGAAGTGCCCCTGCTCGATGTCGAGATACGTGAGCACGGCGGGATGCACTCCCGTTTCGACGGCGTAGTCGCGCCATGCGGTGTAATCGGGGTCGACGTCGATGCGCTTCAGACGATCCCATGTTGCCATGTCGAAGTCATGCACGGTGCGGTTGTACTCCGGGGGGTTGCCTGCCGTTACAACGATCCAGCCGTCGGGCACGCGATGACGGCCGAAGACCTTGTACTGCAGGAACTGCAGCATGGCAGGGGTCAGCGTCTCGGAGACGCAGTTGATTTCGTCAAGGAAGAGAATGCCTTCCTTCTTGCCGGTTGCTTCCATGGTTTCGTATACCGACGCGATGATTTCGCTCATGGTATATTCGGAAACGTCGTACTCTTCGCCGCCATAGGTCCTGTGAGAAATGAAAGGCAGTCCGAGGGCGCTTTGGCGCGTGTGATGCGTCATGGAGTAGGCAATGAAACCCACTTCGAGCTCTTGCGCGATTTGCTCCATGATGGCGGTCTTGCCGATGCCGGGTGCGCCGATCAAGAAGACGGGGCGTTGCCTGTTGATGGAAAGGCGATACTCCCCGAATTCGTCTTTGGCGAAATACGCTTTCATGGACCGTTCGATCTGCTGTTTTGCTTGCCTGATGTTCATGGTTCCTCCCGTTGCGCCGCGAGCTTCGTTGCGAATCGTGCGTCTTGCGCGTTGATGCCATTCCCCTTGTCGTCGAAGACGCGCTTGAAGCGTTGGCGGCTACTCATTTAGTTGACGTCTCTACTCTTCGATCAATGCTGTTTCTTCAAGGACGACCTTGATGGCCCATACGGGCATCTCAACGCCGGTATCATCCTCCACGAGGACGAACGCCGCCGGGTAATCCGGTTTTCGTGCAGGGTAAGTGCCTTGTCCGTCGGTGAAATAAATCAAGCCGCCGAGTTTGGAGAAGTCGCCCCGTTCGAGCGCTTCGTCCACATAGGCGAAAACGGGGCGGAAGTCGGTGCCTCCGAGCCCTTTGATTTCGAGGTCGTCCAGATAGTCGTTCAAATCTCCTAGCGACGAAATGCGGGTGACATCGGTGATCGCCGCATCGCACTGCAAGATGACCACATTCATGTCTGAGAAAAAGCTCGTTTCGTCGGAAAGGATGGAATAGGTCTTTTCTATGAACTTGCGCACCAATCCGTCTTTGGTGGAAGATGAGGTGTCGATCGCAATGACGAAATCGCGGATGCGCTTTTCCTCGCTGTATTCGAGCGGTTCGATCAGAGGAAGATTTCCATAGCGCGAAAGACCGTAGCAGTAGTAGACGTAATCGAATTCATCGTCGTTGATCTTCATATGCTCGCCCATGCGCGCGAACTTGCGCAGAAACTCGTGGTAGTCGTGCTTCTCCCTGGTGACGGCCTTGAGGTTCATGGCGAGGTTGGAACCTTCGGCGCCCCAGAGCTGCACGTAGGTATCAAGCTGGACGCCCATTTCGTATGCAGCGTTTTTCCACTGGTCGCGCGAACGGTCCAGATTGACCGTGTCAGCGAAGCGTTCGCCGATCGCACGTCGCGGGTCTTCGGGCGTTTCTTTCTGGGTGATTTCGTCTTGAGGGAGGCCTCGCTTGGAGGAATGGCTCTTCTTGGCATCCTTCGCCTCTTCAGGCATATCGGCTTTAGTGCCGTCTTCCCCTGCTTTTGTGGCGGCCTGCGTGGCGCCGGTGTCGCTCTCCTCGACGTGCTTGCGTTTTTTGGCTTGGCGGCGGGCCTCTTCTTCTGCGGCCATGGTATGCCACGGGCCGTGGTCGTCCACGATAAAGGCTTCACGCATGCGTTTAACCTCTTCGTCGTCTGCGACCGTGTCTACCAAGTATCGGTATATGGTTTCGGCGGTAACAATATCGAGCGCTGCCGTGATACGGGCGATCGCGGCGTTTTGCTTTGCCGCACGTTGCGTGCGAGCGGCAGGAAGGTCGAGTTCGGAGATGACGTGTTCCACAGCTATGTCACATGCCGTATCCCAGCGCAATGCATCGACTTTCGAGCTGGGATACAGGTGCAGAAACACGTTGTGCAGAATCACGTGGAGGAACCCGCGCGCTACTGAAGCGGGCTCTTTGGCGTACATGCGCGCTACTGCCGCCGAATCGTAGCGGATATGGGTTCCGTCGGTTGCAAGCGTGGAGCCGGGAATGGGTAGAGGGCGCAAGCGAGCGAACGCTGCGTTCATGAAGCGCACATGCACGAGCAGTGCGTTTTTCGCAAGGTCGAGCGCCTGTTTGGCGAGCGCGTCGACGGTTTCGGTGGCCATGGCCGCTCCTATCGAAGGAAGAAAACGACGGGGCTGCGCATGCTGATTGCCGTGTATTCGCAAGGCAATGTCAATGCACGCTTGCCCAAGGTCTTTCCCGAAGTGTAGCATGGCGAAATATGACGGTAAACAACATTGCGACGCCGTGGGGCTAGGTGTCGCATTCATGCGAGGAGGGACCTATGGCGGGCGATTCCCTGGTGTTTTTCGACGAGACGACAGACATCGAGGCGCTTGTGGCCGAAGCGAAGCATCGGATGAGGAGGCTTTCTCCGAATGACGTCGAATTAACCGCTGCTGCGCAGGCGCGCGAAGGCGAAGTGTGGTCGCCTCAGCTTCTGCCGTACGAGGAATGGGTGTCGGAGCATGCCGGGGAGGCGTCGGCTTCGACGGAAATGCTCGAAGGGCAGGAAATCGGGCTGATTTACACGGGCGCATACAGCATGGGCGGAATCAGCGACGAAGAGCTGAATTCGGTGCTCGAACGCGCTATGGCAGGAAGTCATCTTGCGCGCCCTGAAAGCAGCGCTGTGCTCGCTCCCCGCCTGAACGGGGGAAGCGGCGATGAGCTGAGCATCCGCGATGTGGTGTCCGTGCGTGAAGACGAAGGCGGCTACGCTCTGTCCGGGTTCGATCTGAAAAGCCTCGCAAGGGCGATGGGCGCGGATGACGACCTGGTTGTCGTGCTGCCGGCGTTTGTGGGCGATATCCCCATCGTGCGTATTACGGCCGAGGCGTTCGCCCGTCGCTATGTCCAGGGGGTTGGCGTCCGCGCGCTCATCGTTCCCGATACGGTCGTCCGTATCGATGCCGACGCCTTTTCCGCCGTTTCGGCGGGTCATATCCACCTCGGTTCCGGCGTCGAGCGCATGGGGGATATGCCCTGCGACCTTGCGGGCGTATCTCCTCGTCTGGGAAGGCGCGCGTATTCGGTCGATTCCGAAAACAC
>USEQ01000003.1 GCA_900553655.1 uncultured Slackia sp.
ACACATGCCATGGCACCCGTCGGAGCGAGCGTGGTGAACAGTACCAGCGTGATCTCATCAAGAGCCATGCTGAACCCAAGAGACATACCTGCTCCTATCGATAGAACCTTGGGTACTCCACCTGAATGCCCATCTCGGCGGCAATACCTTCAAGCGACTTCTTCGTCAGCTGCGCCAAACCGCGATAGAACGAATGCTGCGCCGCGCCCTCGAGCTGTTCGAGCATATGGGAGGACCACGTCAGAAGATGGTCTCGAAGATATTCTTCAAGCAGTTCCGGCTTATGGCTCGCGATCCACGCCATGAGCAGCAACATAAGGCCTATATGGTCTTCGGGGGTCTTTTCGTCTCCTTGGCGGGCGATGCCATTTCGTCTCATCCACGAGCGCAGAGCCAACGTGGCCTCGCCGAAAACCACGCATTCCCGGTCCGTATACACGGAACCCCAGGGCGGCACGGGCATGGCGCCAGGTCCAACGAAAAGCCTGCGATATTCCCAAACCAACGCCTCGCTATCGGCGTTTTCCGCGCCTTCGCGCATAGCTGCGAGCGACTTTTGCGCCCGCTCTTCGGCGACAAAGGGCCACTCTGTAGCAGCCGCGTCCACATCCAATGCGGCGAATGTCGCCACCTGACGCGCGGAAGAGGCGTCGGCGGGGTCGGCGGCGAAAAGCGGGCCGAGGGTCGCTCCCACAAAAGCTACCTCATCGTAACGATCGAACATATTTGAAGCATCCTTTCGCGCATGCGCCAAAAAAATAAAGGGGCGACGATGAAGCCGCCCCTTCGCATCATACAGCCTTTCTTACAGGCCTATGGACATCCAGACCGCATAAAATGCGAATCGGACCAGGAAAATACCGACCAGCGAAGCGACTGCGCCGATGCCGGCGGGGACCAGGACGCTCTTGCCGAAAGAGGCAACGCCCAAGCACGCAACGCCGATGACGCCGCATGCCGCAGCCGCCCACAAAAACGGCACAACAACCTCGGCCAGAGAAGCGCCGGCAACAGCGGGGCTCCACAGCTCTCCGAGCATGTCGAAGTGACCGACCAAGGCAACGGCAACAGCGACGAAGCCGATCACGCCCGCCAGAAACGCCACGGACTTCATCACATGGCCGTCAACGCCATCGAACGCCTTCGCCAAAGCGAGCACCACCAGCGCGAGCAAGGCACCGCCGAGAAGAGCAGAGCCGATCATCTCGAGGGGAACGAGGGGAGAGTCCCAAGAGGGAATGGTAGGCATCATATAAGCCAGGCCGGTGAACAGGGAGAACACCAGCGCCAGCACGGCAACGACCAGGGCAAAGGGCTTACGAGCGGAAGCGGAGAGCTTGCCGGCAAGCCCAAGTGCCACATACACGATGGCGGCGACGAAGAAGACCATGCCGACCGCGATTTCGTTAGAAAGCGGAGAATGGCCGATTCCCGAAAGAACGCCATAGGCCTTCAGGGGCGACGCCAGGTGGAAGAACGAAGCGATAAAGCCGACCGCGATCAAACCGAGGGGGATAAGGGAGAAGCGGTCGATGGCCTTGATTTTGACGTCATCGAGTTTCATGGTGCAAAAAGCCGCAGCAAGGACGGCGAACGCGCCCGCGCCCATCGGTGCAAGCGTCGTGAAAATCGCCAAAGGCAATTCGTTCAAAGCGGTTTCCATGTTAGAGCACCTCCAAGGGGTTCACAATCTTGCCTGCACGGCTGTCGGAAGGCTGCGCGTCGGCGCACGCCTTTACAAACAGATTCGGGGTGGTCAGCGAAGCCTCCGGCAGCGGGGCGATATTCGCACGCTCACCGAGCTTCTCCATGTCTTCGACCGTACCGAATGCAAGGGCGCGTGCCGGACAAGCCTCTACGCACACGGGGCTTTCGCCGGCGGCGATGCGCTCAGCGCAGCCGTCGCATTTGACCGAATGGCCTTTTTCGCGATCGACCTTCGGGGAATTGTACGGACAGGCCATGTGGCAGTATCCGCAACCGATGCACTTGCCTTCGTCAACGCTCACAAGGCCGGTCTCTTCGTCCTTATGCATAGCGCCCGTGGGGCACACCTCCGTGCAGGAGGGATGGTCGCAGTGGTTGCACGAAATGGAAACCGGGTAGCTGAAGCACGTCGTCTTGAAGCAGCCGTCGGCGTCGCGCAGCGTTTCGCCGCCTGCGCACTCGTACACCTTACGATATGCAACGCCCAGGCCGAGGTCCTTGTAGTCCTTGCAGGAAAACTCACAGGTCTTGCAGCCGGTGCAGCGCGTCGCGTCGAAGTGGAACGCATACTGAGTCATATCTCAATCCTTCCTCGTCACACGGCCCGCTTATGCGGAAACCTTCTCGACCTGGCAGATATTGGTGTGCTGCGGGTTGCCCTTCGACAGCGGGGAGGGACGCTGGGTGGTAAGCGTATTGATGCTGCCGCCCTTGTCCACGCGCTCAGCATCGCCGAACATATCGGCGTCATGCCATGCGCCCTGAGACACCGCGACCGTGCCGGGAACCACGCGCGGCGTAACCTTGGCCAGAAGCTCGATGACGCCGAACTGATTCTTCACGCGAATCGTATCGCCCTGAGCGATGCCACGATCCTGCGCGTCCAGCGGGTTGATCCAGGCTTCCTGAGGATTGACCTCTTTGAGGTCCTCGATGAAGCCCCAGGAGGAATGGATGCGACCGCGATAATGGAATCCGGTCAGAGCAAGCGGGAACTCCTCGGTGGTGGATTCAACGCCGAACCATTCAGGGATATAGACGGGAACAGCGGGCAGCGTGTCCATGCCTGCAAGCGTATCTCCATCCTGAAGCTCCCAGCCATCGGTGAACTGGAGCAGCTTCTCGGAGAAGATTTCGATCTTGCCCGAAGGGGTGTCGAGCGCGTTGGCCACAGGATCGGTACGGAATTTCTCCATGGAGACCTTCTTCTTGCCGGGGCGAACGTACACGCCCTGCTCCATGGCCTGCTCGTACGTCGGCAGCTCGGGGTCTTTCTCGCGAGACTGTTCGTACAGCTCGACGATCCATTCCTCCTCGGTCTTACCCTCGGTGAACTCGTCTTTCACGCCAAGCTTTTCGGCCATGAGCGTAGCCATCTCGTACGCGGTCTTACGCTCGAACTTCGGAGAGGTGCACGGCTGGCCTGCAATCATGTAGGCGTTGTCGCCACCGGTGCCGATCATGGAAACCTGCTCGAAGCGGAAGAGGTCGGGCAGGATGATGTCGGCATATTTCAAGGAATCGCACATAACGGTGTCGACGCCCAGGATGAATTCGCACTTGCTTTCATCGGAAAGGATGTCGTGAGCCTTGTTGATGTCAGAATGCTGGTTGGTCAGGCAGTTGCCAGCATAGTTGATCATATATTTAATGCCCACTTCAAGCTTGTCGCCGCCCTTGACGCCAGCGTTTTTCGCCGTCATCTCAGGACCGTGATCGATAGCATCAGTGAACAGGAAGCACGGGATGCTCTTCTTCACGGGATTGGTGCCCTTGGGAAGGCTCGACAAGGAAACGGAATTGGAGCCTTCGCGCGTGCCATTGTTGGTGCCGGCAAGGCCGATCTGGCCAACCAGGCAGGGAAGAGCCATGATGGCCCACGAAGTCCACTCGCCGTTCGAGCGGCGCTGCGGTCCCCAGCCCTGGTTCACATACAGCGGCTTGGTGGTGCCTACTTCGTATGCGAGCTTTTCAATGGTCTCAACGGGAATGCCCGTAATCTTCGCGGCCCATGCAGGGGTCTTTTCGACCTTGTCGTAGCCTGCGCCCATGATGTAGTCGTAGTAGGAAAGGTTCTTCCCCTTATACGCCTCGGGCATGGTCTCTTCGTCATAGCCCACGCAATAGGTATGCAAGAAGTCAAGATCGACCATATCGTGCTCGATCAGATAGTGAGCAATGCCCGCAACGAGCGCCGCATCGGTGCCGGGGTTGATCGGCAGCCACGTATCGGAATGACCCATGACCGAGTCGTTCATGCGAGGGTCGATGATGTAGATTTTCGCATTAGTCTTCTCGCGCATATGAGCCCAGTCATAGTGCGACACCGCGCCGCCCTGGCGCGTTTCCACGGGGCTCGAACCGAACAGCAGAATGAGTTCGGCATCTTCAGCGGTCGAAAGCGTGGAGCCGCTGGACTGCTTGCTGCCGTACATATACGGAGTGATGCAGGAAATCTGCGCCGTGGAATAGCTGTTGTAGAAGTTCAGATAACCGCCGACCAAGCTAAGCATACGATTGAACGGACGAGAAGTGGAGGCGGAAACGCCCGTGGCATACGGAACGTACACGGCCTCGTTGCCGTAAGTGTCAATGACCTCTTTGAGCTTGGAAGCAGCCGTATCGATGGCCTCCTCCCAGCTGATGCGCTCGAACTTGCCCTCGCCGCGCTTGCCGACGCGCTTCATGGGATAGCTCAAGCGGTCGGGATGCGCCAGCCAGCGACGATACGTGCGACCGCGCAAGCAAGCACGCGGCTGAGGATCGTCGAAACCGGCATCCTTGCTCGTAAAGGTATCGACCCAGGCAACCTCGTCGTCTTTCACATGAAATTTCAGCGAGCAACGACCCGGGCAGTTGATTGCACAATGGCCCCAGGTGATCTTCTCCTGCGCGTCGGCAAACGCAGCAGGAACCTCGCCAAACATGGCGTCAGCGCTCGCAGCGCCGCCGGCGGCCACGGCCAAAGCGCCAAGAGCGCCCGTCGTCTTCAAGAACGAACGACGGCTCACGGCATGCGTGTTCGTGGACATTTCTCCCCCTTTTTCCAAACCTCGATACAACACCGGACTTCGTACGGGATCGCAACGGCGCGCAACTTTGCGCCGCGAACCCGCAAGCAAGCCGCAACGACAGCGCTGGCATGCGGCGGCGCAGGTTCGTGGAGCAGACCACGACCCGCTTTTCGCATCCTGTCCGAAAACCGGCGAAAACACGTTCTGAGTATGCCCCCGAAAAGCACCGTGTGATGTCACATACAACGTGTCATTTAACGTCATTCATTCGTAAAATGTCACATATTTGCGCGAAATCGCGCTCACACGCGTCTTCGCACGTGGTCGATTTAGCTAGACTTCGCCTATAGGATTTCAACGACGAAAAGGACGCACCGTGTCTCTTTCTAAGCGCTATTCTCAGTACCTTCCCAACGCAAGCAACCTGGGCTACGCCCTTTTTCTTGCCGTGAACGCCACGGCGGTCTGGGGCGGGGTCTTCCCGTTTCTTCCTATGGAAGTGCAGACGCAGACCTTTGTCGTGTCTTTCTTCCTTGCGCAGTCGCTCGTCTTCGCCGTCAGCTATTTCGCAAGCACCTTGGGCGTGTATTTCCTTCCTGGACCCGCACGCAAGTTTCTCGTATGGGCGGCTGGGGTGCCGTATTTTCTGGGATGGTGCTGCCTCATAGCCGCCGTCTACGTTGACGGCGAGGCGCTCAAGCTCGCCATAGCCGGCGGCGCTCTCATAGGATTCGGGTCGGCCGGGTTCTATATGGCATGGCAGCGTTTGTTCGCATCGCAAAAGCCAGAGGTAGGCAACCGAGACCTCATCATGGCAACGCTGTTCGCACCCGTCATATATTTCGCGCTCTACCTCATTCCCATCGCCGTGACGGTATTCCTTATTCCCCTTGTTTTCATGCCGCTGTTCGCGCTTGCCATTCTTGTTACAAGCCGCAACACGGATTTAAACCAGCCCATGTTCGAGGATCTTCCGCGCGAGCATCCCGGCATCTATCTTCAAGCGATTAAGGACTACTGGCGAAGCGCGTTCTGCATCGGCGCGTTCGCTCTCTCATGCGGCGTCATCCGATCGATCGCCGTGGAAACACCCGAAATCGGCGCCAATGTGAACATCTTCTCCATGGCGAGCATGTTCATCGCAGGCATAGCGTTTGCCGCCACCTGGCAGAGAAAATCCCTCCAGCTCAGCGTCTCGTCCGCTTTTCGCGTGCTGTTCCCCTTCGTCATCAGCGCGTTCGTGCTTCTCCCCTTCCTGGGCAAAAACTACGTGGCCCCTTTCGCCGGCGCGCTCTACGCGCTGTACGACTGCGCGATCATCCTCATGATGATTCAGTGCGCCCAGGCTTCGAGGGAACGCGGCATCAATCCCGTCTTCATCTACGGGTTCTTCGGCGGCATCGTGTACATGCTCCACGACGTCGGCTATATCATGGGTATCTTTGCCGGAAGCCTCAACGAACTGGGCCTGCAGCCCCTCACGTCCATAGCGCTGTTCTCCGTATACCTTCTTGCCCTTGTATACTTCGTCGGACAAGGCGGCTTCAAGCAAGCACTTTCGCCGAACCGCGCACGCGCCGAGCGCATCGAGCTCATCCCTACGGCGGCGGCTCCCGCAAAACGCAAACGGCCGAGCGCAAGCGCGGAAGACGAAGGCGAGGCCCGCGGCTATCAGGATCGCGTTTCGAAGCAGTGCGCCCTCGTGAAGAAGCACTACAAGCTCTCGGACCGCGAAGCGGAAGTCATGGAGCTTATCGCGCGCGGCAACACCGTGGCCCGCATTGCGGAAACGCTTCTCGTTTCGGAAAACACCATCCGAACGCACAGCAAACGCATCTACACAAAACTCGAAATACACCGCAAGCAGGAGCGGGCGGACCTGGTTGACTCCTTCGACCCGCGAGCCCTCAAAGACGAGCAGGAAGGCAAACGAGGGTCCGGTACGCCCTCGTAGCGATTTCGTACGGCAAGCAATGGGGGCGCCAGGCTTGTTCGCCGGCGCCCCCATTCGTTTAGTAGCGGCTGTCGAAAATGCGCTTGGTCTTTTTCTCGGAACGAGGGAGCTCGCCCATAGGCACGCCCTTCGCCTCGGGCGTGCAGCCGATCTTCGCTTTGAAGATGGCTGCCAGCTGCTCTTCGCAACGCGTCTTCTCCTCGCCTTCGAGCGGCGTCTCGAAGAGCACGGTCAGCACATCTCGGCCGTTGACGGCCTCGATCATGACCTGATACTCCGAGCTGGTACCTTCGGTGAATTTGATGACCTCTTCGATCTGCGCGGGGAACATATTGCACCCCTTCACCTTCACCATGTCGTCGGTGCGGCCCACCAGCGTGTCGATGCGCGGATGCTTCAGGCCGCACGGGCACTCGCCCGGGATAATGCGCGTAAGGTCGTGCGTACGATAGCGGATAAGCGGCGCACCCTGCTTGCGCAGCGTGGTGAGCACCAGCTCTCCCACCTCGCCGTCGGGCAGCACTTCGCCCGTCTTCGGGTCGATGACCTCCGCGTAGATGAAATCGCTCCAGATATGCATGCCGTTATGCGCCGAGCATGAAATGCCGATGCCAGGGCCGTATATCTCCGTAAGGCCGTAGATGTCGAAAATCTCCACGCCCAGCTCATCGGAAATGCGAGCGCGCATCTTGTCTCCCCAGCGCTCAGACCCAATGACGCCCTTCTTCAGCTTCAGCTGATCGCGCAGGCCGCGCTTGTTGATTTCCTCGGCAAGCAGCAACGCATACGAGCTCGTAGCCGTGATGACCGTGCTTCCCAGGTCCTGCATCATCTTGAGCTGCTTCTCGGTATTGCCGGGGCCCATGGGGATGGCCATGGCTCCCAGACGTTCGGCACCGAGCTGAAAGCCTATGCCGGCCGTCCATAAACCGTAGCCCGGCGTAATCTGAATGCGGTCTTTGTTGGTGATGCCCGCGGTCTCGTAGCAGCGCGCGAACATCTCCGCCCAATCAAGCACGTCCTGCTGGGTGTAAGGGATGATGACCGGCGTACCCGTGGTTCCGCTTGAAGAGTGAATGCGCACCACCTCTTCATCGGGAACCGCCTGGATCCCCAGCGGATACGCCTCGCGCAGGTCGGCCTTTTCCGAGAAGGGAAGCTTCTCGAAGTCTGCCTGGGTTTGGACGTCGGCCATATCGATGCCCTCGAACTTACGGGCGTAAAAAGAAGATCGCTCCTTCAGGCCGTTCAGCTGCTTTTTCAGAAGATCGAATTGTTCGGCGGCGAATTGCATGACGAATCCTTTCGTTTGGCGAATGCGAAACCGCGCGATTTTCGGCCGTTGCACAAGAAGACGACGTGACAAAACCTGCGAAGCAGCCGTGGTGAAGAAGGCGCGATTCCGGAGAGACGGAAAAGAGGGCGCTTCAAGCTCGCGGACGAGACTTGAAGCTAAAGCCATCGACCAGCCGTCGCAATGCGCGCGGCTTCGAAAGAAAGGGTATGTCCATACAGAGTCATAGCGCTATTGTACGCTAAAGCGCCGTAGTAGCAAGGGGTATTCTCGCAGCGGCGACAAGGCAAGGCTATCGGCCCGAGATCAGACAGCCCGAGACTCGAAACGCCCGTCAAATCCGATTGCCCTCCACCATATCCAGAAGCTCCTGATGCGTATGAATCCCAAGCTTCGCATACACATGCTTCACATGCGCTTTCACCGTGTTGCGCGATACCACGAGCTGCTCTTGGATGTATTCCCTGTTACGGCCGCGGGCCAGCATGGCGAACACCTCGCGCTCGCGAGGCGTGAGGCCGCAGCGATCGCCAATGGCAGCACACCGTTCTTCAAACTCCTCCTCGGAAGCCTTCGCCTCGGGCTCCTCAACCAAAGGAACCACTCCTTCTACGGCTCCCGCGAAGCTGAAATCCTTCAACCCTATCAGGGCGTAGCCGACGAAAAGAAGAACGAAGGCGCCGGCAACGAGGATTGCCGCGTGCTCGTTATCCGCGAAGGCCTTTGTCGACCACACGCCAAATGCAGCTCCGACAATCGTGCCGATCCCTGACACGCCGCGGCCCCACGCAATAACGGCCATCGATCCGTGAACATTTCGCATGGCAACGGAGGCAAGGACGCTCCATGCAACCATGTCGAACAGCGTGTTGCCGGCGGACAGCAAACCGACGCTCATCTCGGCCGAAGCGGCACCAAAGCCCGACGCCACGAAAAAGCCGGCCAGCACAAGAAGAACCGAAAGCTGCGTTGCCAGATCGGGCAAGAATCGGCCGCGGGAGAACACGACAACCGCCGCAGCAAGGAAGACGACGGGGACCGCCCCGACAAACCCCGGCAGCGGCACCCCGCCGTGCTCGAAGAAGCGCAGGGAGTAGCCGAAAGCAATTCTGAACAGGAAAAGACAGACGAAGAACGTTCCCGCCAACGGCAAGAACGAAGACGGCTGCGTGATTGCCATATCCGCAGGCGCCCCGCCCTCAGAGGCCGCCTCTATGACCTCGCGCGATTCCCTGAGGGAAAGGGCCAACGCCACCGGCGCGCAGACGATAAACGCGGATACGCCCGCAAACCCGGGCACGAACCACAGCGCCATGTCGACGATGCAATACGCCAGAAAAGCCATAACCACCGCAGGGACAATGCGATCGGCCGACAGCCGGGAAAGGAAAAGCCCCACACAAAGAGAAGCCCACCCGCGAGCCACGGCAAGGACGCACGACGACACGACCAGAAGCGCGGCATTTTCCAAGGCCAAAGCAACAGGAAGCAGAACGCCTCCGAGCAGAAACAAAACGAACGCCGCCGCGTTAGCCGTATTCGCCCGAAGGCGGTCGGGAGAGAAAGACGCCCACAGGCCAACGGCAACCAGGAAAACGGCGTTCGCGAACACGGACACATCTCGCGCGTATGTGAAAACGCCGTCGAACAGGGGGAAGACCGCCGCATTCATCGCCGACGACGAAAGCAGCAGAAGGGCAAGCGCAAGCGCCGAACGCATGAAGAAAACCTTCTCCTCCGAATCGAGACGAGCCGAAACATCGCCCGGCGCAGGCCCGCTCGGGCTCTTTTCGCCTTCGGCCCTTGCGGCCGCTTGCTCGCGATTCGTAAACGCAGCCATACCCCACCCATCGTCGCATTCGTAGCACCAGCCATTGTAGCCTACCCTTTCCCGCAAACACGAGAATGCCGGAGGCGTGCAAAGCAGCACCTCCGGCCGAAAAGCCCGAATATCAATCAAACGCGTCCGAGCCGCTATTTGCCCTGAGCGGCCAGCATGCCGGCGCGACGGCCGAACGTCATCGTGCGACCTGCGGCAAGACCCGTCATAAGGTTGGGATAGCTCACCGAGAAAAACCCGCCCGAGTCGTTTCCGACCATGAACAAGCCCTCAATCTGCTTGCCGGCCTCGTCGACGGCGTGCATGTCGGTGTTGATGCTGATGCCGTCAATCGTCGCCAGGAACCACGAACCCGTGCGCACGCCGTAATACGGCGGATGGGTCAGAGAGGTCAGGCGATAAGGCTCCTTGTTGTAGTCTTCGTCTTTGCCCTGCTCGGCAAACATGTTGTAACGGTTCCACGTCTCAACCGTCGCCTCGACGGGAAGGTTCAGCTTTTCGGCAAGCTCTTCCATGGTGTCGGCCTTCTGGATGTAGCCGGCCTCCTCGAGCTCTTCGAACTTCTTCCCCATCAGCGAGACGGGCATATTGGACGGCGCACCGTTGTCGAAAGGATACAGACGGCAGCACCCGACCTCGTTGAGCTGTTTGACCTGCTCGACATAGTCGGAGTCCCAAATGTCAACGTAGGTATGATACGGCTGCATGTAGGCGGAATGCAGCATGTAATCGTACGGGCCGCTTTCGTTGCAGAAGCGCTTACCGTTGAGGTTCACCTTCAAGAACGGCTGCTCGCCAAACCAGAACCATTTGCCCTTCAGATCGCTTCCCGCAACTTCATCGGGCTTGCAGCATGCGCGGTTGAAAGTGACGGCGCAACCCAGCGGATCGATGGAGGCGCCGCACCACATAGCCGCCTTGATGCCGTCTCCCGTGCAGCTGCCGCCCACGGGGACGTTGATTTTCAATCGGTTGTTCCAAGCCTGGCGCGCCTCCACCATCTCGGTGTTGGACACGTAGCCGCCTGTTGCCAGGATGACGCCCTTGCTGGCGCTGACGCGAATGTAGTGGAGGTCGTTTCCGTCTTGGCAGATCACACCCGTCACGCGGCCGTCTGAATTCTGCTCGCATTTCACCAGCATGGTATCGTAGCGGAACTCGGCGCCCAGCTCGATCGCGTAATCGCGCAGGCAGGTGCCGAACGTCACGGCCTCGTCGTCGGTGAGCTTTTCGGGGCTATGGCCCGTTGCCCATGCCTTATCGCGCGCACCGGTATTCTCCGTTCCGATAGAGCCCTCGAACCACATCTTGAACTCGCCGTTGCGCTCTACGATATCGGCGATCCAATCGATCATCGCACCCGATTCGTCGGCCCACAGCTTGATGAGATCGTAGTTCACGAAGCCGTTCGCGTAGCGGACGATATCCTCCATGGCCTCCATCTTGTCAATCTCAAACTGAGGAAACTCCTCGAAGGCTGCAAGTTGGTAACGAGAGTTGATTGCGCCCAAGTCCTCGCGCGGCGTGGCTATGGAGCTCATCTGCTCGATGCCGAGTACTTTGGCGCCGTTTTCGGCCGCAGAGATGACTGCGGGCAGGCCGCCCGTGCGGCATCCCACCACGACGACTTCGGTGTCGATCGTCTCGGTAATATCGGACTCCGCGATTTCAGGGGCGGAGCCAAGCCAGCTCGGTCCTGCAGGAGCCTGAGTCGTCAGATTCTTGTCCTCGGCGTCGTTGATGTAGCCCTTGCCGCATCCCGTGAGCGTTCCCGCCGCGGCGGCGGCAATCGCGGTGACGCCGGCAGCTTTGAAGAGGTTGCGGCGCGAAATCCCTGCTACGTTATTCATTCGTGGCCTCCCACCCTTCAGGAAGATTCATGTCGTGGCATTTTGCGCAATACAAGGTGCTGGTCTCGTGGACCTTGTGGCAATCGCCGCATTCGAGATTGTTATCCTGATGGCTAGAATGGGGGTTGTACTTCTCGTCGTTTCCTGCGAAGCCCCATGTGGAATTCACGACGTCGGTCATGTTGTGGCAATCGCCGTTCGTGCAGAACTCTTCAGTGGCAAACTCCTTGCCCGTAGCGAGCAAACCGTCTTCGCTCATGGGGTAGCTGTCGGAAACCCATGCCATAACCTCGGAAACCTGCGTGGTAATTTCCGCCTCATGACAGTCGAGGCACGCATCGCCCGCTTCGGCGTGGGCGGTCACAAGCTTGCCCGGATCGCCTTCGTAATACGTTTCGACATACTTGTCCATGGGACTGTGGCAGATGGCATTGCAGAAGCTGGGCTGTTCGTGCCATACCCAGAATCCCGCGCCTGCCACCACAAGCACCGCCGCGACCACGCCCACGATAATCCATTTGTTCTTTCGGGTCATCTTGGCCGTAGGCTGCGACGTATGCTGCGCATCGGAAACGCGACCGCTTTCGGCCTCGCCGCCGAAAGCGCCCTGCTTGTCCTGTTCGGTCATGTCCCCCTCCTGTCCGTATCTGATTCAACTGAAACCTTGACGGCAGTGTGGGGGTAAAACGCATTATTGGCTATTACCCTGCCAGGGTAATCTTTGCATTTTCCCAGTTCGTAATTATATTTTATTCAAAATCACCTTGCGCCGCGAAAGAAGAGAAACGACGAACGACGCGCCTAGTGCATGTTTCGATACGCAACATCTATGGCGCGCATGTTCATTTCCGCGAAGCGCGGTTTCACGCAGGCGCGTACCGCACCCTTCAATTCGTCGAGAGACAGATCCAGCGCCCCCGTGGCAACCGCCGAGGCGAGCAGAATCATATTGAGGCACTTCGCATTGCCGACCTCTTCGAGGATGGGGCACTCGTCGACAATAACCGTGCTCCCTTCGCGGGCAACCAAGGCGCGAAGAACGCTGTTCGCTTCGTATGTTGCTTTTGACAACGAAGCCGTAACCGGCTGAACAACACGCGATGCGGTCACAAGGGCGCCTTCGCGCTTAAGCACGCCGCACATACGAGCGCCCTCCCCCGGCTCGAAGGAAATCAACACATCGGCCTGGCCCCTCGAAACAAGCGGCGCTGCAACACGCTCGCCTTCGTCACCCATGCGCACATGAGAGACCACGCTGCCGCCTCGCTGGGCCATGCCTATGGTTTCGGCCGTGCGCACGTGCCAGCCTTTCGATTGGGCCGCCTGAGCGAGCACCTTCGCGGCAAGCACGGTTCCTTGCCCGCCGATGCCGGTAAGCACGATGTTCTTCATTGCCTCCCCTTTCGAAAGCCGGCCCGAAGCGACGCCTCGAACGAGCCGTGTGACCACCAGATCAACAGAGCACCCGTCAAAGCGTCCGCCGAAGACCGCGTTAGTTCTGTTTGATGACGTCGAACGGACACACCTGGACACACAGCCCACACCCAACACAAAGCGTTTCATCGATGTAGGCCTTTGCACCGTCGAAGCCGATAGCCGGACACCCGATCGAAGTGATGCACTTCCTGCAGCCCGTGCAGCCCTCGGCGTCTATGGAAACCGACGCCTCAGGCTTAATCAGATTAACGCACGGGGCTCTGAAAATAACGACCGAAGGACCGACGTGCTTCACAGCGCGCATCACCGCCGAGACGCTTTCTTCGAAACGATGCGGGTTCGCATGCTCGATACACGCAACCCCGAGGGCCTCAAGCGCGGCCTCGATCGAAAGCGGCTCCGACTGTCCTCCCATGAGCGTGCGCCCGATGCCGGGATGGGGCTGCCCGCCCGTCATGGCCGTGGTCGAATTGTCCAGGACGCACACGGTGATGTCGTGCTGGTTGTATACAGCGTTCGCGATGCCTGTCAAACCACTTGCGAAAAACGTGGAATCGCCCACGAACGCGACCTGACGAACGTCGGGCTCCACGATTCCCAGGCCTTGCGCCATGGTGATGCCCGCTCCCATGCACAGGCACGTGTCCACCGCGTCAAGCGGCGCAGCGTTGCCGAGCGTATAGCATCCGATATCGCCCGAGAGCACGCCGCGGGCGCGCATTTTCCTGAGAGCCTGCTTGGCGGCATAAAACGCTCCACGATGAGGACATCCAGCGCACAGGACTGGCGGACGGACAGGAAGCTCGACGTCCGCAGGCTGAGCCTCCGAAAGAGGGACGACCTGCTCCTCGATAGCGACCTCCAGGTCGAGACCACTGAGCCCTTCCTCCTCGAGTTCGGCACAGGCAAAGAAACGCTCAAGCCGCTCGAAGATGTCTTCGACAGAATTCTCCCCCGCCGTGCGGGCGTCCCCGCTTCGACGGCCGCATACGCGCGTGGGAGAAAGCCCTCGCATGGCGCGCAAGCCCACAAGGCGCACAAGCTCGTCTTCAATCACGTGATCAAGCTCTTCGAACACAATGACGCGCTCGAGGCCTTCGAGAAATGCCGAAGCCGCCATGGCGGGGAACGGAAACGGCGTTCCTATCTGCATAAACCTATAGGACGGCAAAGCCGCACGCTGCGAAAGAAATTCCAGCGCCTCAAGAGCATACGCAGTAGACACGCCACCGCACACAATGCCGAACCTGGGCGCGTCCCCACGCTCGGTCACGGGGTTGAACAGCGACAAGTCTTCGTGCTCCGACGAACAAGACGACGAATTCCCCGAGAATTCCCCCTCAATACGCGCAAGGCGCTCTTGAATCTCCAAATGGCCGCGATATGCGCGCGCAGGGAAGATGACCCATTTGTTATCGTCTTTCACAAAGCCGTCGGCAGGGTATGCGTCCGTGCGGCCCTGAATCTCGAGAAAGGTGGACGAATGGCACACCCGCGTCGTTGGGCGGACAATGACGGGCGTACCATAGCGCTCCGAAAGGTCGAAGGCGGCCTTCATCATGGCGAACCCTTGCTCGACATCGGCAGGATCGAGCACGGGAACCTTCGCGAACGACGCGAATCGGCGCGTGTCCTGCTCGGTCTGCGAGGATATGGGGCCGGGGTCGTCAGCGACGAACAGCACGCATCCGCCTTTGACGCCAACATAATTCAGGCTCATCAACGGGTCGCTTGCCACGTTAAGGCCAACTTGCTTGCACGTAAACAACGTGCGGGCCCCCGCGTAAGAAGCGCCCGCCACGACCTCGAGCGCCGCTTTCTCGTTGGTCGACCATTCAACGTGCGTGCCTTGGGCAGAGCCGTCCGCCACGCGTGCGGCGACGGTTTCTATCACTTCGCTCGAAGGCGTGCCCGGATATCCCGCAACAACGCCGACGCCCGATTCAAGCGCTGCGCATGCAAACGCCTCATTGCCCATGAGCAACTTCTTCGCCATGAGAACCCTCGCTAACAACGTAAAACCTTGCCGCCTGCAAACCTATTCGCTATAGCTTACGGTCCCAAACGACGATTCATCCATTGTATGCAAAAGAAAAGGCCGCTGGAGCACAAACACTCCAGCGGCCTAAATCGCGTTCGAAAGACAGAGCCCGAAAGCTATTGCGCCATGGACGCCTTAAGATCCTTGATCTTTTGACGAGCGCCTTCGCATCCGGTGCCCATCATCTGCACAGCAAGGATAGCGGCGTTTTTCGCGCCGTTGATGGCAACACAAGCAACCGGAACGCCTGAAGGCATCTGCACCATGGAAAGCAGGGAGTCAAGACCGCCCAAATCGCTCGTCTTCATGGGGACGGCGATGACCGGCAGCGGCGTATAGGCTGCGACGACACCGCCAAGATGGGCCGCCTTGCCTGCGGCAGCGATAATTACACGGATGCCGCGCTCCTCGGCGGATTCCGCCCATTCATGCACCTCGAGCGGTTTGCGGTGCGCAGAGGCAACCTTCACCTCGTAGGAAACATTGAATTCCTCCAGCTGCTTCATGCACGCCTCCATGGCGGGCATGTCGCTTTCACTGCCCATGATAATTCCGACGACGGGATTCTTATGGTCGCAAGACATTGCTTTCTCCTATCACGCATCCGACGGCGATTGCCGCCGTACAAGTACCAGCGAAAGTATAGCGTCATAGCGGTTCTCCGATGCATATCCCGCAAAAAGCGCTCAAAGACCGTACGACCGCAAAGCCGACGACCATGGGACCTCCAAGACGCGAAAGCGACAGGCAAGAACAAGCCGCAGCCGACGCGGATCGCGCTCGAAAACTCGACGACGCGCTAGCGGGCGCCTCCGCCGCCGCCTCCGAAGCCGCC
>USEQ01000004.1 GCA_900553655.1 uncultured Slackia sp.
CGCCCGTGTGAGAAAGCGTGTCGCCCGTACGCGTATCGGCAAGCTTGGGAACCACGATGATGTCGCCCGCCATGGCGCTCTTCACGTCGATGGTCTCTTTCCCCTTCATGATGCACACGTGGCCCAAGCGCTCCTTTTTGCGTGTGCGAGAATTGATGAGCTCGACACCAGGAGCAAACACGCCGGAGAATACCTTGATGAAGCTCAAGCGACCAACAAACGGGTCGGAAAGCGTCTTGAAGATGAAGCCCGCAGCCTGCTGGTCGCCTTTCGTCACGCGAATTTCGCCGCCGTCGGCCAGGCGGAATGCGCCATGGGCCGTAGGATGCGGGAAGTAGGTGCAGATATCCTCCATCAAGCCCTGAATGCCCTGCTTGATGATAGTGGAACCGACGAAAACGGGAATGAACAGCTCCTGGGCGATTGCCTTGTCGAACAGGCCTTCGAGCTCTTCCTGCGTCAACTGTTCTTCGCCGTCAAGATACTTCATTATGAGGTCTTCATCGGCCTCGGCAACGAGGTCGCACAGTTTCTCGCGCGCAGCATCGGCAGCGGCAGCGTAATCGGCGGGAATATCCTCCACACGCTCGGCATCGCCTTCGAAATAACGAGCTTTCATGCGAAGCACGTCAATGACGCCCTTGAAATCTTTGTCTACGCCAATAGGGATGGTAACGGCACCCAGGCGACTGCCGAAACGCGCATGGAGTGCAGCCATGATCACGTCGAAGTTCGCATTTTCGCGGTCGATGTGGTTGATGAATACGGCGCGAGAAAGGCGCATGTCCTCGGCCTCGCGCCACAGTTTATCGGTCATAACCTGAGGACCCGCGACGGCATCGATGACGAACAGAGCCATTTCGGCAGCCTGCATGGTAGCAAGCGTATCTCCAATGAAATCAGGATGACCCGACGTATCGAGCAGGTTAATCTTGTAATCCTTGTAGGGGATAGGAGCGATGGAAGTGCTCATGGTGAACTTGCGTTTGATTTCCTCCGCGTCGTAATCCATGTAGGATTTACCATCGTGCGTAGTACCCATACGCGGAGTCTGGCCGGAAATATGAAGCATTGCCTCAGCCAGCGACGTCTTGCCCGCACCATCCTGCCCGACCAACACGATGTTGCGGACATGCAAAGTCTCGGGTGCTGCCATGTCAACCACCGTCCCTTTCTGGGATTTCCCCTTGCGTGGTATGCGTTGGTACTCTTTTCGTACGCTACGGCTCAGTGTAGCGCAAAGAAAACCAACTCCAACGCACGACGTCTTCCCAGTTCAGAAACACTTTTACCACGCATCCGGGCGGTTCCATAACTCTTTCGGAGCAAACGAGAAAGACCATTAGAGCCAGCAATCGAAAGATGGCCCAGCAGGCCGAAACCAGCAGCCAGTCTAGGATTCGCACGAAGAACCGGGAAGAGACAAGCCGTCTGTTGCTTTTCTCCGATAAAACACCCGCCCGTGCTTCTAGCGCAAATTGCACGGCTATACTGTGTGGTCATCAAAACATGCAACACAAGCGCACCCCACGATAGGAGCCGTATGACTTACTCAACCCAAATGGAAGCCGCCAAAGCCGGCATCGTCACTCCCGAAATGGAACACGTCGCACATCACGAGGGCATCGAGCCCGAGATTCTTCGCGCACGCGTTGCCGCCGGCACCGTCGCCATTCCCGCCAATCACAACCATACCGCCCTTGTCCCTCACGGCATTGGAGAGGGCCTTCGCACAAAAATCAACGTCAACCTGGGAATTTCAGGCGACATGCGCGATTACGATTGCGAAATGAAAAAGGTCGACATGGCGCTCAAATATGGCGCTGAAGCCATCATGGACCTTTCGAACTACGGAAAGACACACGACTTCCGCCGCGCGCTCGTCGAAAAATCTCCCGCGATGATCGGCACTGTGCCCATGTATGACGCCGTGGGATATCTCGAGAAAGACCTCGCCCACATCAGCGCTCAAGACTTCCTTGAAGTGGTACGCGCCCATGCCGAAGAAGGCGTGGACTTCGTTACCATTCACGCTGGCCTCAATCGCAAGGCGATCGACAGTTTCAAGCGCAGCGGGCGCAAGATGAACATCGTCTCTCGAGGTGGATCGCTCATTTACGCCTGGATGGAAATGACCGGCAACGAAAATCCGTTCTTCGAGCACTACGACGAACTGCTCGACATCCTCTACGAGCACGACGTCACCATTTCTCTGGGCGACGCGCTGCGTCCGGGCTGCTTGGCCGACGCCTCCGATGCCGGGCAGATCGGCGAGCTCATCGAGCTGGGCTTGCTCACCACACGCGCATGGGAGCGCAACGTTCAGGTCATGATCGAAGGACCGGGGCACATGGCCATGAACGAAATTGCCGCGAATATGGTCATGGAGAAGCGCCTGTGTCACAATGCGCCGTTCTACGTGCTTGGGCCGCTGGTGACCGATATCGCCCCCGGCTACGACCACATCACCTCCGCTATCGGCGGAGCTATCGCCGCCGCAAACGGAGCTGACTTCCTCTGCTACGTGACGCCCGCAGAGCATTTGCGCCTCCCAAGCGTCGAAGACGTCAAAGAGGGCGTCATCGCCAGCCGCATTGCCGCGCACGCAGCAGACATTGCCAAGGGCATCCCTGGCGCGCGCGACTGGGACGATCGCATGGCGGCCGCCCGCCAGCGACTCGACTGGCCTGCAATGTTCGACGAGGCGATTGACCGCGAAAAGGCGGAGGCATACGTGGCAACTACCAAACCAGCCGACCCGAGCACCTGCACCATGTGCGGCGCCATGTGCTCGGTCCGCACCATGAACCGAGCCATGAACGGTGAAAACGTCAGCCTGCTTTAAAAATTCCTCCTTCTCCCAAGCGAAGAGGGGCCGCATATGCGGCCCCTCTTCGCTTGCAGCGCCTGCAGGAATCCAGAAACAACCTTGGGCCAATACAAACGCCCCGTCGCAATCACTGCCCAATCAGTTCATAGACATCCGATTTCGAGTGAATATCCAGTTTTGCGTAGATGTGCCTGACATGTGTTTTCACCGTATTCTGGGACAGAAAAAGCTCCTGTTCCATTTCAGAACGGGTCTTTCGCTGAGCGATCAACGTCAACACCTCAGTCTCCCGCGCCGTCAGACCATGCATTTGGGCAAGCTGTTCGCACCTAAGAATCAGGCGTTCTCGCGGCCCTACGACACGTTCTCCGCTTGCAATTTCCATTCCCGCCGCACCCCAATCGGCATTAACGGCACGCTCGCTTCGCCACAGCAGCACGCATACGCAAACCACAACAATGCCCGCACACGCACTCGCCAACAACACCGTTTCATCCTGGGAAAGGCCCGAATCTCGGAGAAACTCTCGTATTGTTACCCCGAGAAATATAGCCCCCTCGCTGCATGCCCGCGCAATGGCGAACATGCGCAAGGTAGGAGCACCGAAACGAAAGGCGAGGTTGGCAAGCAGCATTAGCGCGAATATCGTGAACCACACGTATGCAAGCTTTACGAGAAAAGAAACCGCGAAGCCAGCATTCGACCATGCGGCCGGCATCAACACGCAGGCGGCAAGCGCCAAGGGAACGCATGCCTGCGCAAGAAACCGCGCGTCAAACTTCTCAGGACGAAGCAAGGCAAGACCCAAGATTACAGCGCCTGCAACTCCTGTTGCCCATATACGATGAACGGCCCCTTGCCCATCGGGGTTCAAGAGCACGGACCCCGCAAGCCCTGATGCAAGGCCGGCAAGGGTCATGATGACGACGATCTTCCAAGGCACCGCATAGCGCGCTGCCTTTGATTTCGTTGTTTCGCGCGGAACGAGAACGAAACTCGACGCAACGCACACAAAAGAACCCGCAGGAAGCAGCGCCGTCGCAAGCACGGCATATGGGTGCATCATCGTGCTCACGAGGACATAAAGACCGAACGCCACCAAACAAGACCCAGCCCCATACACGACTATTTGGGTGGAACCCATCTGGGAGTACACTTCCGCCCACAGGCAGAACAAAATAGCGCCGCCTAATGCCGTCACAACGGAAGCCGTTATTACTACCCCAATGGGAGCGCCGCTCGGAACAAGAAGAAGCCCCGTAAGCGCAGTACCCGCGCAGCAAACGGCAACAAGAACTCCGGCAATCTTCATATGAGACCCCAAGGAGCCTATGCGCGAAGCGAATGCCGCCAGCAATAGAAACATCCCGATGTCCCCATAGCGCATTCCGGTAGACGCGACCCGGCGAAGCGCATCCGATTCGCCGCAATAAATATCAGGAATATGCGTGCAGCAAAGCCAAGCGACAAGCATTCCCATGCCGAGGAAACGAAGGGGCCGCAACGTTCGATCGCGTTCCTCTTCGGTCGGAACACCAGCCTCAAAGATATTTCCCATTCAATCCCTCCTCGCGAGCATTATAGACAAGAAGTCATAGCTCGAGCTTCTGATATGGGAAAACGCATGGGTGGGCTTAGGGGTGAACCCCCAATCGCCCGCATCTTCAGATGTTTCACCCGCGACTTTTCTTCCAATGCGCCCAAAATGAGCAGCAAAGACGACACCGGTTGTGTCGTATGGGGTTTCGTTCAACGCGATTGAACGAGCATCAACCACACAGGAGGGAAAACGCATGAAAGCCAATCAAGGAATCTCGCGCCGCAACTTTCTAGCACTCGGATCGATGGCCGCTCTTGCAGGAGGGGCCGCAAGCCTTGCTGCTTGTGCGCCAAGCAAGGTGTCCTCGGACGACGACAAGAAGGCCAACGAACCTTCCGCCGAGGTGAAGCCCGCAGACGAGACCATGGAATGCGATATCGCAATCGTGGGTGCGGGCGGCGCCGGCATCTGGGCTGCTGTCGAAGCCTGCCGCGCCGGGAAGAATGTCATCGTCATCGAGAAGGGCCAGGATGTGGGCGTTGGAAACGGAGCCATCGCAGGCGGCCCCTTCATGGTCGGATCGAAGCTCCAGCAGGATGCGGGCATCGACTTCAGCGTCGAAGAGGCCTTTAACCACATCATGGAATACGGACACTGGTCCACGAATGCCGCAGCCATCAAGAAGGCTGTCGAGCTTTCCGGCTCCACCGTCGACCAATTCACCGAGGAATTCGGCGTCCCAACGGGTCTTCGCCCCGACAATTACGGCGCAGGCCATGCTTCCGTTCGCTGCAACTTCCAATCCGACCCTAAAGACTCCAAGACCCAGAAGAAAGGCGTGGACCGCATGGGTCCCCTGCAGCAATGGGCCGAAAGCAATGGTGCCCGATTCGTGTTCAACACCACGGGCAAAACGCTCATTATGGAAAATGGCATATGCACGGGCGTTCAGTGCGAGCAGGAAAGCAAGATAATCGACGTCAAAGCCCCTGCCGTCATCGTATGCACGGGCGGCCTCCTCGGAAACACCGATATGATGCAGGAACGCTTCGGAACGTTCGTCAATCCCTTGGGCAGCGTTCTTTCCATCGGAGAAGGCATCGACATGGTTCAGGCGGCCGGCGGCCAGCTCTCTACCCAATGGGGCATTGCCGGCAACGAATTCTCCGGATCGAACCAAAACGCGGAAGGTATCTGGGGTAAAAAGAACGCCGCATTCGCAATCGGCATCTATGGAACCATGCTGGTAAACAACCAGGGACGCCGCTTCTCCAACGAAGGGAAATTCGCCAACCTTCCCCTGGCTCTTGGCGGCGCCATTTCCTTGGTTGGAGGCCAGTATTACGCCATCGTCGATCAGGCCTATGTAGACGGTTTGAACAGCGGCGTCGACGCATGGACCCTGTGCGGATCGGACTCCGAGAACTGGCGCACCGGAGAAATGACCCTGAAAGACAAGCCCCTCGAGAACGTGCGGACAGACATCGACGCCGCCGTCGAAGCCGGCTGGGTGTTCAAGGCCGACAGCGTAGAGGCACTTGCCGAGGCAATCAGCGCGCCTGAATTGGTCGAAACCGTCGAAACCTACAATGTGTATTGTTCCGAGGGCAAAGATGAGCAGTTCTACAAGCCCGCTTGCTTCCTCCAGCCCGTTGCGGAAGGCCCCTTCTACGCCATGCAATACGAGCCTTCCGCGTGGGTAACCATCGGCGGCATTCGTACGAACGACAGGCTTCAGGCAATCGACAGCAAAGGGCTTCCCATCAAGGGTCTTTATGTCGCAGGCGCCGACAATGGCACGCTGATGAGCGCACCCTACTGCGACTACGAAGGATATTCCCTCATGTGCGCATACAGTGGCGGCCGCATGGCCGGCATGTACGCAGCAGAAGATATCGAAGCGTAAGCATAACTCCATCCATTCACGCGGGGTTTCTTTTCTCCCCCTCCCGTGAAAGAAACCCTCTCGCAAACAGAAACGAGGCCGCATGCGCATGCGGCCTCGTTTCGTTCGCAACGTTTGAGCGGCATTAGAACCATTCCCTCTTCGAGAACACGTAGGCCTGCTCGAATTCGGCTTGGTTTTTCACGAGGTAGATAATGCCTTCGATAAGCCCGATGAGCCACACGATGCTCGTCGCTATACCGAAGGAAAGAAGCCCTCCCAAAATGGCGACGCCGAGCATGATGAAGCCGGCCGTGTTGTATCCAAGGTAGAACTTGTGCACGCCGAGAGACCCGAGAAAGATTCCGAGCAAACCGGCCGCCACATGGTCTTTCGTTCGAACGACGGGCTGCTGATAAACGGTCTGCCCGTAAGGGTTGTACGGGGTCTGGGCGGAAGAACCATAGCCGCTCGAATAAGAAGCGCCGCCGCTCTGGTACGCCTGCCGCCCTGTAGGATGCCCGTAATACGCCTGCTGCTGTTGCGTCGCCTGCTGTGCGGCGGCGCCGTAAGACGGCGGCGGAACGGGTGCTCCCGAGACAAACGGCTGCGTCTGCTGGGCGGCATAACCGGAAACAGGATTCGCGGGCGGCTGATACGCCGCCTGCTCAGAAACGGAATACGCATCCTGCGAGGAAGCGCCACTTGCTGCATTCGCCTCATCGGGACCAGAAACGGACTCAACCTCTTGAACGGGCGGTTCATCATCGTCTTCGACATTCGAAACTTCAGCGGGCTGCTCGGCACACAGCGCATCGAGACGCCTCTGCATCTCTTTCATCTGTTCTTGCAATACACGTATTTCTTCGGCGGCTGCAGCCGCTTCTTTCGGAGACTTCGTCATTGCGACCTCCTTCAGGTCCGCACTCTCAATGGGCGAAATCATCCTACAACGAAACGCTCCTCGACAGAAAAAACGCTGCCGTCCCGTAATACACACGTCAAGAGCGCGTTATACGAAACAACGCTACGAATGCTCGGGCACCTTGCGCAGAAGAACGAAGCCGACAATGAACAAAATCACGAGGGAGAAAACCCCGAAGTTCGCTTCGCCGGTGAGCTGCGTTATGACGCTAACCAGCAGCGTTCCCATGACCGCAGCGTACTTCCCGAAGATATCGAAAAAGCCGAAGTACTCATTGGCGTGTTCCTTCGGAACAAGCTTGCCGAATTCAGAACGCGAAAGAGCTTGGATGCCGCCCTGGAACAACCCCACCATGATGGCGAGAATCCAGAATTCAACCTCGCTCTTCAGGAAGAATGCGCCGAAAAGCGTAATGCACATGTACGCGAACACGCCCACGAGAAGCATCTTCTTGGTTCCTACGCGCGCCCCCAATCGTCCGTATGCGATGGCTGAGGGAAACGCCACGAACTGCGTGACCAGCAAAGCAAGAACTAGCTGTGTCGAATCGAGTCCCAAATCGGTGCCGTAGCTCGTGGAAAGCTTGATGATCGTGTGGACGCCGTCGATGTAGAAGAAATATGCCAACATGAAATAGCGCAGCGACTTCGTGCGCCATATGCGCTTCAACGTTACCAACAAGCCTTTGAATGCGTCCTTTATCACATGCTCGGAGCGCGCCTTGAAATGCGTCTGATGTACGTTCTTGAACACCGGCACGGTGAATGCCGCCCACCAAAGCGCCGTGATCACGAAGGCGATTTTCATCCCCGTGGCGCTATCGATACCTACAGCGCCTCCCCCTAGTACAACAGCCAGGCACGCGATGAAGGGGATGCAACTGCCGATGTAGCCCCACGCGTAACCTTGGCTCGAAATCTCGTCGTAGCGTTCGTCGGTTGTCGCATCCACCAACAAAGCGTCGTAGAAAACCATGGAGGAATTCAGCATAATCGACGCGACGACATAGATGACCAGAAACGGGAACGCGTCCGTCGTGAGGCCCAGTGCGCAGCAGGCAAGCGCGCCTGTGCCAACCGTGCCGACGAGGAACTTCTTCTTCATGTGACGCAAATCCGCAAGGCTGCCCAGCACAGGCATAGTCAAAGCGATGACAAGCGCAGCGACAGTTTCTGCATAGCCCCAGGCGACAACCACGCTTCCCGTGGCGATGGAGCTGAAATAGACAGGAATGAGAGCCGTCGAAAGAAGCACGAACGCCGAGTTGCCCACGTCGTATGCAATCCAGCTTTTCTCCTGCTTCGTCAGTTTTCCAACGGCCATGCTTTTTCGTCCCTTCGTTGATATGGTGAAAGCGTTTCGCGGTACGCAACGCCTGGGCAATTGTATATCATGTGCCTCGAAGCAAAACGCGCCCGACTGCCCTCCAGCGTCAAATCATTGCAAAAACCAAACGCTCATGGCAACCGAACGCAGCATCCCTTAGCCTGCGGGCTCGAAAAAGGAGGAAGCTATGCCAGCCATCATGACGCATGATTTCTTCGGCAAGGAAGTCTACGCCGTCCACGCAAAAGCCATCGGTTCCTCGGCGGATGAACGCGACGCTTTTCTTTTGGGCAATCAAGGGCCAGATCCGCTATTCTATCTTGTCCTCACCATGAGGATGAAACCGTTCTTCCGGCTTGGCGGAAAAATGCATCACGAGAATCCAACGAAGCTCCTCTTCGCCCTTAAAGAAAGCCTCGACGTTCTTGAAGACGACGAGGTGTCCATTGGACGTGCCTATGCGGCGGGGTTCCTGTGCCACTACACGCTCGACAGCTTGATGCATCCTCTTGTATACAGCCAGCAATTCGCCATCTGCGACGCAGGTATCGTCGGGCTTGACCGCAGCGACGGCAACGAGGTCCATGCGGAAATAGAGAGGGAATTCGACGAGATGGTGCTTTTCACAAAGCTCGGCCGCACCATCTCGTCGTACAAGCCCTACGAAGAGGCGCTGCGTGCGAGTGATAGGGTTCTTGCCATCATAGGAAAGATGTACGCGTATTTCTGCATGGTCGCACTCCACGAGTTCGTCCCCGTCGATATGTTTCCCGCAGCGGTAAAGAACTTCCGTACCATCCAAAAGCTCTTCTACTCCCCGAAATCGAGGAAGCAAGGCATCGCAAACACCGTGGAAACCCGCGTGCTTCGCCGCAACCACTCGTTCTTCAAGTCTATGGCGCACAGGGACAACCCCATCGTGAAAAGCGATTTCGACAACCGTCTCCGCAAGCAATGGATCGATCCCTTTACGGGCGAAGCATCCTCGAAAAGCTTCTGGAATATCTTCGACGAGGCTAAAGAAAAAGCAGGCAGAAATATCGCCTCGTTCCTTTCCGACGAATTCAGCCTCGAGGATGCGCGCGCAATCACGAGCGGTCTTGACTTCAGCGGCGAACCCGTCGAAGATGCGGAGAATGCACACGGCGATTTCTCGGAAGAAATCGCCTACACCCGGTCGCTCGCAACCGAGGACGGCGCAGCGCAGCTTGTCGCGCATGCGCTCGAGGAAAGCGACTCCCTGTAAAACCGCGAACCCGAAAAGACGGCATTCTTCGCCCCAGGCATCGAATGCCGCAACACACCGACGACAACCCCGCACAGAAACCGGAGCCGCCGCATCATGCTCGAAAGCGTTCTTGCCATACCGTTTTGGATCGAATTCGCCGGCACGATCACCGGCGGCCTTGCGGGCGCCATAGCGGGCGTCAACGCTCGCTACGATGTTTTCGGCACGACCACGCTCGCATGCGTCACGGGCCTAGGCGGGGGCATTATGCGCGATGTCTTGCTTCAGGATTTCGGCATATACGCATTTCAGCATCCTATCTTACTTATAGCGTGCGCCGTCACCGGCGTGCTCGTTTTCTATTTTCACAAGCTCGCCGACGCATTCGACTGGTTCATGGATTTCTTGGACAACCTTTCCGTAGGACTTTGGGCCGTCGTTTCCGTAGGGAAAGCCCTTTCTGCAGGCCTCGACACCATACCCTCCATCATCCTCGGAACGATTACCGCCGTCGGCGGCGGCATCATCCGAGACATCCTCATGGCACAACGCCCTACGGCGTTTCAGGCGGGGACCCTCTACGGCACTGCATCGCTCATAGGGTCCGCCGCGTTTGCCCTCATGAAGCAAAACGACGTACTGGGAGACTACGCAGCAATCACCTGCGTCATGCTCATCTTCATCCTGCGCTACGCCTCAGAGTTTTTCGGATGGCATACGCATCCTGCCCAGGATTACAGCGACCGCGTTATCGAACCGGTGAAAAAGGTTGCCCACGTCGCTGCGAAACCGGTCAAAAACGCCGTGAAAAACGCCGTGGAGAAACGCATCGTTACCACGCCTCCCCCGCCGCAGGTGCCACATCACGAAAAGGCCGCTCATCGAGAACGCCTTCGCGCCGAGGCCCAGGCCCGCATGGCCGCAAGCATTGCGACTTCAGGCGTATCGAAGCAAGAAAACGCCAAGACATCGCCCGACGAAAGCAAAGAGCGCCCGGAATGACCGGACGCTCTTTTTTCTTCCCAGATTCGAAGCGCGTTACGATTCAACGGGCACGAACGTGTCTTTGTCGGGCGCAAAGCTTTGCATGGCCTTAATGGTGCGGTCGAAAAGCTCGTCGAGCTCCCAGCCGAGCATTTCCGCGCCTGAACGGATCACATCGCGATTCACGCCGGCTGCGAAACGCTTGTCCTTGAACTTCTTCTTGAGCGACTTCACTTCGAAGTCCATGACGCTTTTCGAGGGCCTCATGATAACCGCCGCGCCAATCAGGCCCGTCAGCTCCTCTGTGGCGAACAGAACCTTTTCCATCTGAAGTTCCGGACGAGGGAGCTCGGGGTTGAAGTCCGACGTGTGGCTCTGGATGGCGCGAATCAGCTCGGGCGTACCGCCAGCTTCCTCGATCAGCGGAGCAGCATAAAGCGTATGCTTCTCGGGCTCGTCATCGTGTTCTTCCCAATCGAGGTCGTGCAAAAGACCGACGATACCCCAGAATTCCTCATTTTCGGAATCGAACTCCCGTGCGAAGTAGCGCATGGTCTGCTCGACCGTTTCCCCATGCTCGATATGAAAAGGATCCTTATTATGATCCGCCAGAAGCGCGAACGCCTCTTCTCGCGTCATTCCTGCCTCAAGCTTCGTCATAAACGCCTCCTGTTTTCGCAATCGCAGCTTGTCCATCCTCCATTGTAGTCCTGCCTACAGCACAACGCCCAGCAGAGTAAGAACGCCGCCAACCGCTATGCCAACCAGCAAAAGCAGCACCAGGATAGCGAGATTGTCCTTCAAGGGGCGATTCGTCCTGAACAGCACCAGCAGGCCAACGCCCGCACTCACCAGCAGGCCGCCGATCATCGCGCCCGCGCCAAGCGTGCCGTCAAGATAAAGCTCCGTTATAGCGACCGATGCAGCGCAGTTCGGAATGAGGCCGACAAGAGAAGCGGCCACGACGGAAAGACCAGGGTTGCCCTCCATGAACGCGGCAATGGCATCCTCGCCCACCGAGTCCATCACCACCTCGAGAGCCAACGTGACCAGGAAGATAAAAAGCGTCACCTGCGCAGTGTGCTTGAGGGCGCTCTTGACGATAGAGCCGCCTTCGTGATCGTGGTCGTGCTCGTTATCGTGCTCGAAATCGTATGCCAGCTCCGGATTGCTTCCGCACGCTTTGCAGTCCCCGTTGCAATGGCAGTTGTCCCGTTCGCATAGCTCGTGAATGCGCAGATGCTCTTTGTCGCGACGCATCGCATGCAAGACGGCATCAATAGCGAATCCGGCGACCATGCCGACGACGACCTTGATAGCGAGCACTTTGACGATAAGCGCTATCGGGGCTTGCTCGGCGATGAAGATGGGAAGCATCTCGTCGCTCGTGGAAAGAAACACTGCGAACAGCGTGCCCAGAGACACGACGCGCGCGGCATACAACGTCGACGCCGCAGCCGAGAAGCCGCACTGAGGAACCATTCCCAGCAACGCGCCGATTGCGGGACCCGCATGGCCTGCCTTGCGCACGGCCGCCTCGCTTGCAGCGCCCGCATGATGCTCAAGGGCTTCCATGGCAAGGTACGTGACGAAAAGGAAGGGAACGAGCTTCAGCGTATCGACGAACGCATGCTCAAGGGCATGCATCATTATTTCCATATTTCAAACCAATCCTTCTATGACATCGACGACAGTCATCCTGAAGCCGCCGCTCATCTCCGCGAAGCTCTCAGGGATGCGATTCTACATACCATAGCGCCAAAGTCTTTTACGGGCAGAAGGACGAAAATAAACAATATCGAAAGAGAAAATCACCCTCGCCACCTTCGAGGATGCCCCGTACGCGATTTTATGCGGCGGGCCTCCTCGGCTCGCTTGCGGGCGGTCTGCACCTCGTCACGCAAACGAAGATAGCTTTCGAAGCGCTCTTGGGCAAGATTTCCTTCCTCCACCGCTGCGCGTACCGCGCATCCCGGCTCTGCCCCATGACGGCAGTCCGAGAAGCGGCACGATTCCGCAAGCTCTTCAATATCGGAAAAGGCGGCATCAATTCCTATGTTGGAATCCCATAGCGCAAGACCCCTCACCCCCGGCATGTCAACGACGCAGCCACCGCCGGGAATTCTCACCATTTCGCGAGAAACCGTCGTATGCCGCCCTTTTCCGTCGCCTTCTCGCACCGACCCCGTCGCCTGGACCTCGGCGCCTACCAGCAGATTCACGAGACTCGATTTCCCGACGCCGCTTTTGCCCAGAAGCACGCCGACGCACCCGGACGGCACGCATGAGCGAACCTCTTCGACGCTTTCGGGATCTTCCGAAGAAACAACCAGCACGCGCGTGCCCTGAGCAACCCGCTCCACCAAGGTTTGCACCCTGCGCACTTCTTCAGTACTTTCCGCCTGGTCGGCCTTCGTGAGAAGAACGACCACTTCGGCACCGCTCTCGTGAGCAAGCACCAATTCCCGCTCAAGCCTTCGCACGTTCAGTCCGGAGCATGGCTCCGCAACGAACACCTTGTCGAAATTCGCGGCAAGGACCTGCGGCTCCATACGCTCAGTGGGGTCTTTGCGCACAAAAGCGTTCCGACGGGGAAGAACACGCTCGATGATTCCTTTGTCGTGCCCCTCGGGAACGGAGATTTCCACGCGATCGCCGCACGCCGCGCGCACGTCGGCGGTCTTGACGAGAGACGTTGCATGTTCGCAACGGTATTGCAGTCCGCCCTCGAGCTCGACAAGGGGATATCCGCGATCGAGCTTTACCACTACACCCTGCATTATCGAGCCCTTTCTCGTGCGTAGAAGAACAATGCCATCAGGAACAATCCCATAACCACGGCGATGGCCCCCGGCGCGAAATCACGCGCGACGAAACGATCGGGATGCGCAAAGCCTGCCTCTTCGACCGTAACGGCCGCCGCATGAATATCGCTTTCTCCCTCGTGCTCCTCGCACGCAAGGTTGTAGACGCCCTGAACGCGCAACCGCGATCCGGTCTTCCCGTAGGCGCCGAACATGTCAATCTTCTGGACATCAGAATTCGCCATCACGACCGACACCGACGAACCGGAGTCTCCGTCTCTCAGCGTGACCCAGGAAAACCCCTTTTCTCCCCCTGTAAGGCGTATGGCCTCTCCGACGGCTTCACCCCTCACCTGGACGGTCTGCTTGTCGTAATACGAATCAGCACCGGCGAGGTCGGCGATGGCAGCATCGTAGAGAAACGAATTGTCAGAAACCTGTCCGTCGTTGATGGTGTTTCCCTCCGCATTCAATGCCGAAGGCTCCTGCGCTTCGGGCTCCGCTTGAAACCCGTCCTGGTCCCCGACATCTTGCTGCTCTTGGACGCCGGACGACACCCCCCATGCAGCATTCGGGAAAACCGAGGCCACGGCACCGACGCAAAGCGCGAGCAAGACGCAACATGCGACACTGGACAAACGGCGCGTCGCACGACCCAAAGTTCGATGCCTCCGCGCTCCGCAACGCAACCGAACGCAGCCCCTCCCCTCGTCCAAGGGACCGAGTTCAAAACGAGCCTTATCGAGCACGGCGCAACCTCCTTCTAGGCCTAAACGACGCAACGATGGAAACGATCAATGCGATAAGCGTGATGAACTCGAGACGCCCCGCCCACATATCGAAGATATAGAGAAGCTTCAGCATATCGGGCATGCCCGGCTGAATGATGCCACTCGACATGCCAATATTGGAAACCATGGAGACGGACTCAAACAACGCCGGAGCGGCATCGTATCCATACATGACCGTAACGATCGTGGTAATCAAGAACATCACGCCATACAGCATGAACACGGCAAGATTGGCTCGTACGAGATCGCTGTTCAAAGGACGTCGACCAACATGGTAATACGTAACGACCTGACGTGCCGAAGCCGGCGCAAGAAGGTCCTTGATATAGGCGACCAACTCTTTGACCAGAATGCCGATACGAAGAACTTTGATGCCGCCCGTGGTGCTTCCCGCAGAGCCGCCAACCGCCATGCAAAACACGATAATTAGCAGTGCACCGCTCGAAACGACCGTAGTCATCTGATTGACGCTTATGGTCTGGAAGCCCGTCGACGAAAACGCCGCAATAACCGTAAATACGGCGCGTCTGAGAAGCACGGGAAGGCTGTCGTAGATATTGGCAGTGCACAGCGTCGCAACGAACGCGGCAACGATAACCGAAAGCCAAATTGCAAGAGTCCTAATCTCGATATCTTTGAAGAAATGCTCCAAGCGACCTTTCCATACCTCGCTGTGGAGCGTGAAGTTAATCGAGCCCATCAAGATGAGTATCATCACGACGACCTCAATCAAGCCGCTATGGTAGTACAGGATTCCCGTGCTCATGGCAGCCATTCCCCCCGTGTTGAAAGAGGCCACCGCAAGCCACAAACCGTTAAAGAACGCGCGAAGAGGCTCCATGCCCACGAACAAACACAACCCCGTCAGGACAAACGTCCCCAGCACGATAAACGCCGCCGAGAAGCGAACGATGAATCGCGTCGTCTGCATGATATTGGGAATAACGTGCTCGCTGCGCCCTTCGGACGAATACAGAGACGAATCGACGGCACGTCCGAACAGTCCCAAGGACAAAGCGATGACAACAACGCCCTGGCCGCCGATGCA
>USEQ01000005.1 GCA_900553655.1 uncultured Slackia sp.
CTTGCATGTGTTAGGCACGCCGCCAGCGTTCATCCTGAGCCAGGATCAAACTCTCCGTTCGAAAAATCGCCCTCTCGGGCGTCCGTTGTGAGATTGTCCCGGTCCGTTCTCGTTATCTATCCTTCATCGGAATCGACCCCCTCTCGGAAGAGGGGTAGATGGCTGTTCCTAATTCCTGTTCCACAGTATCCGGTTTTCAAGGTCCCCGCCCTCCTCGCGGAGGGCTGCCGCGTCAAGCGGCGAGGTTGTATATTACGCGCGTCCCCCGCCCTCCGCAAGGGCCCGTTTCGCGCTCCATAATTCCTCCATATTTATACAAAATCTGCTTCGCTTGCTCTTGGGAACAACCCCGCCCGGGCTTGTGCCCCGTAGCCAAATGGACCCGATGGCATACCGCAGCTTCGAGGGCGGGACCATCTAGGGACCGAGTCGGCGGTTTCGCCCATATGCGCGCAAAGCCTATCCGTACATGAAGACGAGCGTCTCTATATAGCGAGCATGTTTTATACAGAAAAGAAAAACCCGCCCACAGGGGACGGGTTGAGTATTTGGCGGAGGAAGTAGGATTTGAACCCACGAGAGCTTTCGCCCTGCTTGTTTTCAAGACAAGTGCCTTCAACCACTCGGCCATTCCTCCAAAGTGGTTGAAGCATACCACAAAGACCGCAAGCAGACCTAGAAAGTGGTGCGCCCCTTCGAAACTACACCGAAATAGGCGTCTTTCTTGAACAACGGTTGGTCAGTAGCCAAACCCAACGAACCTATCGCATTCAACATCTTCGAAAACCCACGGTCATATGCGCCGCATGAGACTGAACACGAAGAAACGACGGCCGATTCCGACCGTCGTTTCCTTACGAATGCACGTCAAAACGTGCCGATAACCAAGACGCCCCGCGTTGAGGGGAGGGGAAATCGCAGGAGCGCTTGTTGCGAATGGTCTCTTGCGGAAGCCTACTTGCCGGCTGCAGCGTTCTCGCCTGCAATCTTGCCGTACGTCACGCACATGGAAGAGCTGAGGCCCTTGAGAGAAATGGGATACTGCACGTTGAAGCGTCCACCCTGAGGAGCGCCGCACACATACAAGCCCTTGATGATCTCGCGGTCGGTGCTGTAGACGTGGCATTCCTCGTCGGACTCAAGACCGCCCAGGTTGCCCAGGGTAAGCGCACAACCGCACTCCGCTGCGTAGAACGGGCCATTCTCCAGGGCGAACAGACGCTGGGAGCTCTTGCCGAAATCGGTGTCTTCGCCCGCCTTCGCCAGCTCGTTGTAACGCTCGATGGAGGCCTTGGCAGTTTCGACATCCATGCCCTCGATCATGCCGAGAAGCTCTTCGATGGTGTCGGCCTTCAGGCAGCGACCCTCTTCGACTGCGGTGTCGATATCCGCACTGGTGCGAACGTTGATGCGCAAACCAGAAGCGGTGTATTCGGGCAGCGCCTCCTCACGATAGATGCACGCAACGCCGTGGGCGGCGGGGAAATACTGCAGCTGCTCGGGCCAGGAGGCGTCGAAGAACTGATACGCCTTGCGCTGCGGCTGAAGCTCCACCTGATTCTCGAGCTGCTGACCGGCAATATCTTCGTTCATGAAGCGCTTGCCATGCAGGTTCAGCCACAAAAAGCCGTTGTTGCCAATGACGCCGCGGCCGTCGGCGCCTGCGCCGCCGCCCATGTGATGAATCATCGGAGCATGCCACTGCTCAACAGCGGCACCGGCCCACACGCCCATCTTGTGGCCATCTCCGACGTTGGTGTAATTGCCGTCGGCGTCCATATCCAAGCTCAGAATCTGGATGCCGTTTTCGACGCACTGGGGTGCGTAGAACTTCATCATCTCTTCGTTGGCAAGATAGTCGCCGGTTGCCAGGACCACGCTTTTCGCGTTGATCTTGATGTACTTCTCGGAGCCTGCCGCCTGGGCGTAAATGCCCGCGACTGAACCGGAGTCGTCGGTAATCAGCTTGACACCCTTGGTGTTGTAGCGAACGTCGGCTCCTGCGTCGACCGCGACCTGCAGGTTGTCCGCCATGACGGTGGCAAGGCTGCTAAAGCCTACCGACGTGGGATAGCAGGGCATTTCCTCTTTGGTGTAATCATACGATTCCAACATGGGAACGAAGTACGGATAAAGGTAGTTCGCCTGGCTTTCTTCGGGAACTTCGGAATAGCTCTCCTCGGTAATATAAAGACTCGCGCTCGGCTCGATGAACCAGTCGAGAGCTGCGCCGGATTCGTCGCACCAACGATTGATGATGCTGTAGCTGCTATGGTGGCTGCACTCGGTCATGTGCATATTGGTAATCATTTTCTTGTCAAGGAAGCCATCGCCGCGGCCCCATTTCTCCTGAGTCGTGCCGCCAAGAACGGCAAGGTCGCTTGCGACGCTGTTGAGCTTGGGCGAAGCCTCGAGGCATACAAGCTTGGCACCCTGCTCTGCTGCAGCACGAGCGGCAGGAACGCCAGAGCAGCCAAGACCCACAACAACAACGTCAGCCTCAAGCTCTTCCTCAACATCGGCGTCGGCGATTTCCGGGGCTTCACCAAGCCAAGGCATTGCACCCGTGCCGTCGTAGCCAACCGTGGTGGCAGACGTCGAAGAAGATGCGGAGGTCTCTTCCTCCTTGGAAGACGATGCGCTGGGA
Source organism: uncultured Slackia sp. (assembly GCA_900553655.1). Lineage (GTDB taxonomy): Bacteria > Actinomycetota > Coriobacteriia > Coriobacteriales > Eggerthellaceae > Slackia. The sequence goes on from USEQ01000005.1 coordinate 2,648, forward strand.
GCGCATCCCGTCAATGCCGCGCCGCCCGCAAGCGCCGCGCCCGCAAGCGCCGCGCCGGACAAGAAATTACGACGGCTGATTCCCTTGGTTTCGTTCAACATGATTCCCTCCTCTTTCAACAACCGAACAATGCGCCAGAAAACAAGAGGCCGTGCCCGACCGCGTTATGCAAGACGTACGAAGGTCGCGCTGCCGGCCTGCCCGCGCCGGTAGCATCGTTGCGGATATCCGATGAATACATCGTGCCGCCAACGGGCAAAAAGCGCACCAACCGCAATGGTTGAATCAGGATCGTCAGACGAAAAAGCAGCGCCTTCCTGGCGCAAGGCAAAGCATGCATCTGGAACACCCTGCTTGCGAAAAAATTCGGACATGCCAAATTGCCTGGTCACTCGCATCAACCATGATGGTTGGATCTTCGGGGCGAGGTGCTTGTTGTGCGATAATACGGCGAACAAGTTCTGGAGGGGGACCATTGATAGATTCGCGCGTACCGGGGCTGGCGCCTCGGCATATTCGCTTCGCTATAGGCTATGCCTGCACATGCATCTGGGCCGTCGTCTTGCTTTCTTCGGCGGCGTTCAACGCCCCTCAGGCGCCCTACACCGTCGCAGCATCCATGCTTCCGGGGCTTGTGGCGTGCCTGAGCAGCATCTTTCTTTTCAAGCGATTCCCCTCTATTTCGGGACGAACCCCGTTCGTCATGCTGGCGGGAGCACTCGTCTGCGCCGGCACGTTCATGTGCACACATCCAGCGCCCGCCAACATTGCCGCCCTCCATATCAGCGGGCTGGTTCTGTCGGGCTTTTTCGCCATCACCCTCATCATGGCATGGTTCGACACGTTTGCACGACTGAACCCTCGCGCCATTATCGTGCTGGCAGGATGCGCGGTAAGCATCGCGGCATTCGCGTGCTGGGGCATTCTTTCGTGCCCTCGCGAAGCGGCAAGCCTCATCACCTCGGCCCTGCCCCTTCTCTCGGTCGCCCTTCTTCCGAAAAAACCCGAGGGCGACCGTCTTCAGCAGAGCATGTCTGGACGCACCTTGCGCGAAGTGCTTTCCGCCGCCGTACCGCTGAGAACGCTTCTCGGCCTTTCGATCACGTTCTTCATCGTGCGCTCCATGGCCGCACTCGCACCCGAATTCGAGCGATTCGGCGCAACAGTCTCCCCCGCCTCGCTGATCGCCCCTCTTTGCATTACCGCATTCTTCATTGGAAGCGCGCTTCTGGTAAAGCGCCATCTTGACCCGTCTATCCTTTACAAGATTCTGCTTGCGGGATTCGCCGGTGTAGTTTTCCTGCTGGCATCCTCGATAGGAATCACGTCGTCGCTTGTGTTCTACTCCATTATCGTCTGCGAGGTCATGACGTGGACCATGCTTTCCCTCTGGGCGAAGAAAACGCCCGTCGTTCCCCATGTTGTTTTCGCCGTAGGATGGATTGCCGAATGCGCGGGCAACGCCCTGGGGCAGACCGTCGCTCCCCTTCTTGCCGCCCAAGGCGGCACATTTTTCGCGGTTGCCATCTTCCTCATCATTCTGGCCGTCGGCTTCGCCTTCAGCGAGGGGCAGCTGGTCCTAGATATGGACCTCGAGGAAAGCGACGCCTGCAACAGTCCCGCCGCAGCGGATGACGCAGGCAAAAACGTCGAAAGCGGCGCTGAAGAGAGCGATTCCGAGAATAAAGCGCCGAGCAATACGACATCGGACGACTCTATGGGTCGTTTTGCCGCGCAATACGACATTTCCTCGCGAGAGCAAGACGTGCTTGCCCTGTGGATTGCCGGTCGCGGCATGCGCTACATTGAAAACGAGCTCTTTATCAGCGAATCCACGGTGAAATCCCACCTGCGTAGCATCTACCGAAAGTGCGACGTGCATAACCGCGACGAAATCATCTCGCTGTATCAAACGAACGCTAAGTAGACAGGGTCCCACGAGCAAACTCAGCGTACCCATAGCATAGATGAAGAAAAGCCCGCCGAAGCGGGCTTGAGATGCTATATCGCGATGTCTGCAGCGTACGATAGGCGCTTAGAGCGTGCGCAGCGCGTCGACCAGCGCCGTCTTGGACTCGGTCTTCTCGTCCTTCATCTTGATAACCTTCGCAGGAACGCCGGCAACAACCGCACCCGCAGGGACGTCGTTGACCACAACAGCGCCCGCTGCGACAACGGCGCCTTCGCCCACGCGAACCCCTTCAAGAACAACCGCGTTTGCGCCCATCATGACGTTATCCTCGACGATTACGGGCGTAGCACTTGCAGGCTCAACCACGCCCGCAAGCACCGTGCCGGCGCCGATATGGCAATGCTTGCCGACGATTGCGCGGCCGCCCAGCACGCAGCCCATGTCGATCATGGTTCCTTCACCGATGACGGCACCGATATTGATGACGGCCCCCATCATGATGACGGCGTTATCGCCGATTTCAACCTGGTCGCGAATGATGGCGCCGGGCTCAATGCGCGCATTGATGCCCTTTTTGTCCAACAGCGGCACGGCGGAATTCCTGCAATCGTTTTCGACTTCGTAATAGTCGATGCAATCGGCATTTTCCTCCAAAACAGGCTGCAGGTCGGCCCAGTCGCCGAAAACGATTTTGCCCTTGCGACTTCCGAAGACCTTCACCTGCCCCTTGGCTGCATTGGCGGCGTAGTCAATCTTCTGACCAGGCTTTTCGCGGACATACAGCTTGACCGGGGTCTTCTTCTCAGACGTTGCAATGAAATTGATGATTTCCTCTGCGTTCACGATGAACCTTTCTTTCTCTATAGATGCAGGTGGACCTAAACGCGCGTCCAAGCGAGCGGTGTTACGCCGGGTGCGAAAATAAGCAACGGCGCCGCTGCGGCGGACATCGCATACGAGCAAGGATGCTAGCCGAACATCAGCTCGTCGAACGAATAGAAGCCCGCTTCGCGCGAAACGATTTTCTTCGCGGCGGACACGGCTCCTGCCGCGAAGATTCTACGACTTGTCGCACGATGAGTCAGCGCGACTTCTTCGTCCTGACCGAAGAAGTGCACCGTGTGCGTGCCGGCGACCGTGCCGCCACGCAGGGCATGCACGCCGATTTCTTTGGTGGGGCGCTTGCCGCACATGCCTTCGCGTCCATATACAGGGTCGAATTCGCCGGCGGGATTCACGGCGTCGAGCAGAAGCTTCGCCGTTCCGCTCGGAGCATCCACTTTCTGGTTATGGTGCGTTTCGACGATTTCGATATCGAACCCGTCCAACGCCGCCGCGGCCTCGGCGGCAAGACGGCGCAGCACCGCGACGCCAAGCGAGTAATTCGCGCTGTGAATGACAGGGACGCCCTCACCGAGCGCACGAACGCGCGCCATTTCGTCTTCGTCATAGCCCGTTGTGCCAGAAACGAGGGCAGCATTCGTACGATGCACGTACGCCTCCACATGCGGCAGCATGTCCTTATGGGAGAAATCGATCACCACGTCCGCCTCGGGAGCCCTCTCGGCAAGCGTGTCCATGGTCTCGATGCCGACAATTCCTGCAAGTTCGCACGATTCGTCCGCCTCTACAAGCTCGCGAATGATGGTGCCCATGCGGCCGTTTCCTACAATCAGAACCCTAGTCAACCAGACCAGCCCCTTTCAGAGCTTCGGCGACGCGAACCTTACCGGCTTCGGAAAGCTCGCACAGAGGCAGGCGGTAGACGGCCTTGCCCATGCCCATCATCTCGAGAGCGCCCTTTACGGGAATGGGATTGACCTCACAGAACAGCGCGTCGATAAGATCGAGGCAACGAAGCTGCTCGGCCAACGCCTCGTCGTGGCGTCCTTCGAGGTAATTCCAGGTCATTTCGTGAACCTCGCGCGGCATGACGTTCGCCCATACGGAGATGACGCCTTTCGCTCCCAGGGACATCAACGGCACCACGATGTCGTCGTTGCCGGAGAACATGACGAAGTCGTCGGACAGGAAACGGGCAATCTTGGTTGCATACGAAATGCTGCCCGAAGCCTCCTTGATGCCGAAAGCGTTGGGATGCTTGGCGAGGCGCCCGACATTGCGCGGGGAGATGGAGCAGCCTGTGCGGCCGGGCACGTTGTAGAGGATGCACGGAACGTCCACGGCGTCGAGGACGGTCTTGAAGTGTTGGTAGATCCCCTCTTCGTTGCTTTTGTTGTAATACGGCGTGATCAACAAAAGACCATCGACGCCAAGATTTTGATAGCTCAGGCTTTTTTCGAGCATGGTCTGCGTGGTGTTAGAGCCGCTGCCGGCAATAACAGGCACGCGACCAGCCACGCGCTTGACGGTGAATTCGCACACCGCATCGTCTTCTTCATGAGACATCGTTGAGGATTCTCCCGTGGTGCCGAGCACCAGGATGGCGTCGGTGCTGCCTTCGAGATGGAAATCAATCAGACGGGCAAGCGCGTCGAAATCGACGCTGCCATCTTCGGCGAACGGAGTTACCAGGGCCACGATAGAACCCTGCAGGCCTTTCAAGCTCTTTCCCATGATGCGGTTCCTTTCGTTTGCACTTCTTTGCCTATGAGCGTGTTCCGCGGGCAACGGACTAAGACGTTGCCCGTGCGTACCGAATTGTTAGCTGCGTTTCGACAGGCCGGAAAACTCGTCGAAGCAATCGAACGTGGCAAAATAGTCCGCCGGCGTTTCCGCGCGACGAATGAGCTGCGTTGCGCCGTCCTCGCGAAGGAGAATCTCGGCCGAACGAAGCTTTCCGTTGTAGTTGTAGCCCATAGAGTGGCCATGCGCACCCGTATCGTGAATGACCAGCAGATCACCCGCCTCCACCTGGGGAAGCTTGCGATCTATGGCGAACTTGTCGCTGTTTTCGCACAAGCCGCCCACCACGTCGTACACATGGTCGCACAAGGCGTCTTCCTTGCCCGCAACCGTGATGTGGTGGTATGCGCCGTATATCGCAGGACGCATCAGGTTGACCGCGCACGCGTCCACGCCGATATACTCCTTGTGGATATGCTTCTCGTGGATAGCACGCGTGACCAGACATCCGTAAGGACCCAGCATGAATCGGCCAAGCTCGGTGAACAGGGCGATATCCCCCATACCAGCCGGCACCAGCACCTCTTCGTAGACCTTGCGCACGCCTTCACCAATGATGCGAATGTCGTTGGGCTCTTGGTCGGGGCTGTACGGAATGCCGATGCCGCCCGAGAGGTTGATGAACTTGATATGCGCTCCCGTCTCGCGCTGCAAATCGACGGCAAGCTCGAAGAGAACCTTCGCAAGCGCCGGGTAGTAATCGTTGGTGACCGTGTTGCTGCAGAGGAACGCATGAATGCCGAACTCCTTGGCTCCCTTCGCCTTCAGGGTCCGGAAAGCCTCATAGAGCTGTTCGGTGGTCATGCCGTATTTCGCATCGCCCGGATTGTCCATGATGCCGTTGCTGATTTCGAAAAGCCCGCCTGGATTGTATCGGCAGCTGATGGTTTCGGGGATATGGCCGATGGCTTCTTCCAGGAAGTCGATATGCGTGATGTCGTCGAGGTTGATAGTCGCGCCTAATTCGTCCGCCAGCCGGTAATCGGCCGCAGGAGTTTCGTTGGAAGAAAACATGATGTCATGCCCGCGAATGCCGCATGCATCGGAAAGCATGAGCTCCGTGTAGGAAGAGCAATCGCACCCGCAGCCGTATTCGTGCAAAAGGTTGATGAGAAACGGGTTGGGCGTTGCTTTGACAGCGAAATATTCTTTGTAGCCCTCGTTCCACGAAAAGGCATCGCGCAGCGCCTCCATATTGCGTCGGATGCCCGCTTCGTCGTAGAGGTGAAACGGCGTGGGATATTGGGCCGCTATGGCCTCGAGCTGGTCTTTGGTGGCAAACGGCTTTTTCTCCATTGAGGACGCCTTCCTGCTTCTTTGCTCCGCCGCCGAAGCGGCCTGTCTCTATTTACGAAAAACGCCAGCAAGGCGCTGCCTTACTGGCGATACATGACGTATGGCAAATCAGCAAGATAGCGCACCCGCAGCGTTGCTGCGGACAGTCTTGAGGGTATTCCCCGCAAGCCCACCCACGCGCCATGCCTGGCGCATAAGTTCGGCGAGCGCGCCTCCCCCTGACATCAAACGCCTGCCGGCTTTGCCAAGGCTCATCTTGCCCGCGCCTCTATCGATTTAACGAAACTACCGCTTTAGCGTGCGATAGTCAAGCACAATTGCGCAAGCGCATAAGAAAGCAAGATTCCACCGTGGCGGCGCATGTTGAGACCCATGCACAAACGTACGAAATGGCATGGATTTCCGCCCGCAACGCACACCTTGCAGAAAGTTTTGCCATACTGCTCTCAGAAACCATTCTTCCGCCCAACGAAAGGGGCCCGCATGACCGCCGAAACCCATGCAAACGAACTCGAAATGCTTACCCGTTTCCGCCGGGATCTCCATCAAATTCCCGAAGTGGACTTCGACATCCCCGAAACCGTTGCGTATGTCACCGCCGAGCTAGAGCGCGTTCGCAACGCCGTGGTCGCGCAGCATGGCGAGCAATCCTGCGAGGTCTTCTCCCCGTGCAAGAGCACCGTATGCGCGTTCTTCAACAGGGGCACCGAGCGCACCACGGGTATTCGATCGGACATGGACGCGCTGCCCGTGACGGAAAAATCCGGCGCGGCATTCGCCTCGCGCCACGAAGGCATGATGCACGCATGCGGCCACGACGGCCATATGTCCATGGTGCTCGGCCTGGCAAATCACATCGCGGAAACCTTCGACGAACTTCCGCGCAACGTGCTTCTGGTGTTTCAGCCCGCGGAAGAAACCACGGGCGGGGCGGACATCATCTGCAAATCGGGCGTGTTCGAGCGCTACAACGTCGACCGCATGTTCGGCTACCATCTGTGGCCCGATTTGCCAATGGGCTGCATTGCCAGCCGACCGGGCGCGCTTCTTGCGGCAACGAGCGAGGCGACGTTCACCTTCCATGGCAAGGCTACCCACATCGCCAAACCATCCGACGGAGCCGATTCTCTTGAAGCGGGCATGCGTTTCGTGCTTGGGGCATACGACTACATGGCCGAACGGGCCAAAGAAGAACGTTGCCTTTTCAAGTGCGGACTCATGCAAAGCGGCCAGGCGCGCAATGTCATTTCCTCCCGTACCTATATCGAAGGAAGCCTGCGCACTTATTCGGATGAAATGACCGTTCGCGCGAAAGCGGACCTGGCAAAACTCGCCCAGGACATGGCGGCCGATGCAGGATGCACGGTTGATGTGGATTTCACCGAGGGATATCCGCCTGTTGTCAACAATCCCGAGCTTTTCGAACTTGCCGCATCGCATCTCCCGAATCTGACCGAGCTTCCCAAGCCGCTTCTGATCGCGGAAGATTTCGCCTTCTACCAGAGGCATCTTCCCGGCGTATTCCTGCTGCTGGGAACGGGCACGGGCATCCCCTTGCATGCCGACACCTTCAATTTCGATGAAAACGTACTGGTAAGCGGATTGGAAACATATAAGAAACTGGTACGTATTCCGTAAGATTCCAACACGCCGCCGCCCGCATCCAGCCGACTGTCTTCGCGCTTTTGGCGGCCGCGCATCCGCCCGCGGCCGCCATGCCCTGCGCCGTGCACCCCCGACCGCCATACGAGGTTTTCATGAGCGAACAGACTACAGACTCCATACCCCTTGCCGACACGTTCGTCTTCGAGGGCCCGAGCGAATCGGGGCTATGCAGCGCCACGTTCTACGCCTTCAACACCGTGGTCACGCTGCAGGCTTATGCGACCGACTCTTGCAGCGCAAGTGCGCGTCAGGAGGATGCGGCAACCGAAACCCGCAGCGCCAAAGATCTCTGCGGTATTTTCGAAGCCGCTCGTGACCGATGCCGCTTCTTCGAAAACAGGCTCAGCAGAACGCTTTCGCGATCGGATATCTCGCAGCTGAACAACGCCGGCGGGGCGTGGGTTGAGGTCTGCGAGGAAACATACGAGCTGTTGCGGCATTCGTTGCGCTATTGCGAAGAAAGCGGCGGGGTTTTCGACATAACCATGGGGTCCGTCGTGCGTCTGTGGGATTTTCACCAGGGCGTGATTCCTGACGAAAGCGACATCGCCGAAGCGCTGACCCACGTGGACTGGCACGCGATCAAACTCGGTATGCGCGAAGAACTCAATCCCCGCAATGACATCTGCCGCAGACCGCGCTTCTCTGTACGCATAGCAGACCCGATGGCGTCCGTTGATGTAGGAGGAACCGCCAAAGGCTACATTGCCGACGACTTGGGCAAACTACTGCAAAACAACGGCCTTTCCTCTTACGTGATCAACCTCGGCGGAAACGTGCTCGCCCACGGGTTGAAGCCCCAGGGCGAACCGTGGCGCGTCGGAATACAGGACCCGAGGGCCTCACGAGAAAGCGGCAACATCCTTGGCGCCGTTCCGCTGGAAAACGCTTCCGCCGTCACCAGCGGAACGTACGAGCGCTGTTTCACGCGCAACGGACGCGCATATCATCATATCCTCGACCCGAAAACGGGCCTCCCTGTGCAAACCGACCTCGCAGGAGCCACGGTTATCGCCCGCACATCACTTGATGCCGAAGGATATTCGACGACGCTGCTTGCCCTTGGGAAAGACGCGGCTGTCAGGTTCGTGCGCACGCACGAGACGATTCTTGCAGCCTATCTTGTCGGTGACGAAGGACAAATGATCGTCGTCGCAAGAGAATAACCGCACCTGCAGTCAGGCGCCGACTGACTGCACCACAAAAGGTCATGAAAATTCGATGCCTTCATAGCAAGAGCACGGCGCCATGGTAGAATAGAACGCTGCATACGCCTCCGTAGCTCAGGGGATAGAGCACCGCTCTCCTAAAGCGGGTGTCGGCCGTTCGAATCGGCCCGGGGGCACCATTGAATAACTGCTGGTCAGAAGCCTGCTTTTGACCAGCTTTTCTTTTTTTTGCGCTCCTCGCGAATAATATCGAGTGGGTGAAATTCGGGTGAAAAATTTTTCTATGGAGAAATTTTGAATCAGAGAAAGCCACGAGAAACGATGGTTTTCAATGCTTTCTACAGCCAAAAGGCCCCGCATTCCACCCGCCAGCTATGGGAAGCATTGGAAACCAACGGCGCAGAAACGCCCTCGAAGCCTAGCCACCGAAAACGCGCCAAAAAAATCCGCCCACGATTAACTGAAAATGCAAAAGAGAGAAACCCTCCGAAGGGTTATTTAGCGAATATTCGTGCTGGTATGTTCGCCGCAACGCTATCGCCGGCAAGCCGCTTGCCGTGCTCCGCGAGACGCACCCGCAGACGCTCGGCTCCACAAGCGGCATAGCCACACCGTGGCGAGGCTCAACAGCAACGGGCTCCATACGCAGGGCAACGCAAGAGTCCAACTAGAGACGGAGCCGCACACCCCTGAGAAGGGACGGCGGCTCCGTCTCAAATATACTATTTTCTTGATGGCAAAATCGGCGCCCAGAGGCGCAGCATCGATACGTTACGAGGTCGCGCCCTCACTCCACCTCTCCTTGGCCACCAAGATCTTAGGAGCAAAGCTATCGACGAAATTGCCTTCGAGCCTACAATCCGCCCCTGCCTTTACGCCCCCTCTTCAACCAGAAGCCTCCGGCGATAAGGAGCAAAATACCCGTCACAGCTGCCGCCGAAGCAGCCGCCACAACAAATATGCCCGAGTGGTCTCCTGTACTAGGAATAGCCGAGGACCCACTGCCGCTATTGGCCCCCTGCCCCTGGCCAGGCTTTGAATCCAGAGAGGGATCGGGATCCGGAGAGGGATCGGGATCGGGTTCGGGGTCCGGAGACCCTGGAATATCGTCGTTGATGACGGTCCAAACGCCACCTTCCCTAGACACACTTGCCTTGAACCCCTCCGGAACATCAACCTCCGCAACCGTCCATTTATAACCGGAGCTCAAGCCGTTCCAAGTCCTGCTCCAACCGCAGCTCGCATTTAGTAGCGCAGTGTCGTAGCGCTTGCCATCACGTAGAAGCTCTATTGTTACGCTATCAGTAGGCTTGGAGCCATCATCCAGCACCCACACCTTCTTTACCGTCACGCTAACGCCTCCGCCGACGCCTCCGCCTCCCGAGCCATCCTTGTGATTCTCGAAGCTGGCAACCGCTGTCGAGTCGGCAACAATCTGCCCCGTCGCCCCATTGCTCGACACCGTGTAGCCATCGTTGTCACTCTCGCTGACGACGTAATTAGCCCCGGCGGGCAGGCCGATAGCTTCGACCTTTTCACCATGCCTCAATTTGAAGGTCGAGACTCCTCCGACAAACTCCATCTGCCCGTACGTACCGTCCAGTTTCTCACTGAGCTCGACCGTGAAGGTGAACTCCCTTGACTTGCTGGCCCCCGAACCAGAAACCGTCTTCGAGACTTCGAGACTGCCGCTCTTCGGTTCGAGGCTGTTTACCAGAGTAACCACATAAGTCCTTGCATCCCCGTCGTACTCGACCTTGCTCTCGCACGTCCAGCCGTCTATGCGGCGCTCGACAACCTCATACGTGCACTCCCGCTCCACTCCGTCGGCATCGACGTATCTCGAGGGAAGATCGGTGAATACAGACTCCCAGCCGTTTGTTTCGTTCAGGACCACACCCTCGTCTAGCTTGACGCGATCTCGGTTATCGGGTCCGAGACGGAACAGGTCGACTGTCACCTCATCTGGATGGTCCGCGGCGGCCCATTCTTTTTTCACGCGAACTGTGACATCGGCATCCTTCATTCCGATTGTTATAGGGCTGTTCGAGGCGATTCCGCCGCCGCGGCGTTCCGATTCATTGCCCTTGATGACAAGCTGCGCCTCTTTTTCGGATAGCTCCTTATGCACCTGAGCGAGATCACCATGTAGACCAAAAGATTTATTGACCTCGGTATATACCGACGGGTCGGCCTCGATGTCGCCGTCCCCATAGCGGTCATTTGGTGAATCCGTGTACCAACTCATCAATCCGCCACCAAGAGCCCTCTTAGCCACGGTCATTATAGAATTCGGGTCGGCCGGATTGGTAGCAATCACAAAGCTGTCATCGGTGTCTCCGCCCTCGTAGCGCACCTCGTCACCACTGCCATCGAGAGGCAGCGCTCCCATAGCCGACAGTTTGCCCTCTGCCTTGTTACCGTAAATCGAACCGCCCAGGGTCGAATAGCTTTTCGTCTGCGAAGCGGGACAAGCCCAAACACCCGCCCCTCGAACGGCCTTGTTTTCGGTAATCAACACACTGCGAAGATGGAGGGGGCTTGCGTTTCGCTGGGTGTAATCGATTCCGCCGCCAAACTCCCTTGCCTTGTTGTTTTCAATCCTTCCACTTTTCAGGTCAATCGTGCTCGTGCCGACCATCCCCATGCTAATGCCGCCGCCGCGGGAGTCGCTTTCATTTTTCAGAATCTTATTACCGTCCAGGACGAAGTCGCCCTTCGCCGCCACTATGCACACGCCGCCGCCGGATCCCGTCGCCTTTCCACCCTGGATCGTATTGCCTGTCACGTTGAGCTTGGGGGTTTCGGGCGAAACGGTGGTGGATTGACGAATATAAATTCCAGCGCCGTCCCCACCGCGCCGATCCGGCATGGAGGAGTTTCTCGCCCCGGAATCCTGAATGATGTTATCGGCAATTTGCGCATCGCCGACATCATCCAGGTGGATCGCACCGCCGTGATCGTCGGTTACGTTTTGATAGAACCACGCGCCACGGAGAGACACGCCGCTTTTCATGCCCTCGACGTAGACGGCACCGCCGCCATGCCACGGTTCCCTCGCGTTACCCGTGGTGTCAGCACTTTCGTTGCAGCCAAATTCCGTATCATTCGAGATGGACACATTGGAGTCACTTGCCCATACCGCTCCACCATTCAATGCGAAATTGCCCGCATCTTCACCATACTGCTTTGGCGAAGTCTCGTCCCAAAAACCCAAGCCTCCGCCGAGCACCTCGAGCTTTCCCGATTCAAGGCAGACAGCGCCGCCGTTTCCGGTCTCAGCGTGAAAGCGGCCAATCCACGCGTCGGTCAGCTTGACCTCGCCGCCCTTTTCCACTTTGATGGCGCGATTGTCTTTCCCCTTGCCAGGACCGAAGATGAAGCCGTCCTTAATCTCAAGAGCTCCGTTCCCAAGCACCTCAAACGCGCTGCTGGTGGCAGCTGCAGCGCCATTAATGGAAACTTCCAGCATCTTTTTATTGAGATCGAGCGTCACCCTCCTCTCGATGGTAATCGTTTTATCCAGCGAGACATGGTCATGCATCACAATCGTGTCGCCTTCCTCAGCGGCCAGGAATGCGCCCTCGAGACTGTCGTATTCATCGTCCCCGATCGTTGCAACAACGCCCTGCACCACTGGCGCAAGAGCTGTGGAGCCACTGTCATCCGCCTCTGCAGCCGCAGCGACTTCTACCCCCCCCTGCAAATCCCCACATCGGCAACATGAGAATGCACGTCATCAAAAATACCGCTATCTTCCCTTTCTTCACTTCCTCATCCCTTCAATCCTCTAAGACCCTTAAGCCGCTTGGCACCCTGCCGTAATCTCGTGATAAAACACCAGATAGCAGACGGCTCTTGACGATGGAAACCCGATGCCGAATAGCGAGTC
>USEQ01000006.1 GCA_900553655.1 uncultured Slackia sp.
GCGGAGCGACCGATGAACACCGCAGCATCGCTGCCCACTATGCGAACGTCGCGCACGCGCGCGACCGATGGGCCTTCAACCTGCATGAGAACGATTCCTTGCGATTCAAAGACATCACCAGACGACTCTTGAACCCCAATCGCCAGATCCGTGCGCGCACGGCCGGATGAAAGCGCCAACGTATGCAAAGGCCCGTACACGGCCGCCGAGACGAGACGCACCAGCAAAGTTCCTGCCGCATCTTCATCAAAGCAGTCGAACGCGGCTATGAGCGAGCGCACGTCGTCGGAAAACGCGCGAATCGCATAATCGGGATACCGTTCCGTGGTAAAGCCGCTTTCCATCGCCACCAAGATTTCGTCCTTCACGATGGAAGCCGCGTTCGCAGCGTCGCAGAGGGCCTCGCGCAACAAGAAAGACTCCTCGGAAGCGCGCAAGCGCGCCACACAGGCAAGCACCGCGCGCACATCATCCGAAGCCCGAACCGAACGCCCCCTAGAAGTCCATCGCTCCTCGAACATGCGGGCGCGGCGCGCAGGAGAAAGCCTCCACGTACGCGAAACGTTCGATGCGCTATCGAAGCGGCTGTCGTCGTTGAAAAGCTCTCGAGCAAGAAGCGCCGAAGCCGAGGCGCTTCCGTCGAAGGCCGAAGAATGCCTGGACAGAGACACGCACAGACCCTGGAGCCCCGAGTAATACCATTCCTTCATAGCAGCAACGCCCTTCCGCTTCGCAGACGATGCCGTTGTATCGCTATGGGAACGCGGCAAGGGAAACGCGCTTCGGCATCCGTCGCCCTCGAGTCGGAAAAGGCGCGCTCGGACCCGATTCGTCCTCGCTTCGGCAAACCCGGCCGAGACGCCTTGCCTGGCGAAAAGGCAAGACAATCAGAAAAGAACGTTTATAGCAAGAGCCGCCACAAGCAAAAGCACGCAGGCCGCCATGGCCACTCCGTCGCGAAGCGCCATGGAGTATTCCCGATACCCGCTCTGTGCATTACGAAGGTTGAAGCCGCGCACCTCCGCGGCGATGGCCGCGCTGTTGACCTTGCGCACCGAGGACACCAAAAGCGGCACGCACAAAGGCACGGTCAAACGCACCCTGCTCACTATGCCCCCTTGGTCGAATCGCACGCCGCGAGCCGTCTGGGCCTCCATGATGGCGGCCATGTCGTTGAGGAAAGCAGGGATGAATCGGACCGTGGATGTGAACGTGAACGCGTATTTGTACGGAAGACGCACGTTTTCCACCAGCGCGTTCGCCAAATCCGTCATCCGCGTCACGTACAGCGTCAAGAACAACGGAATGGCCGCCGCAAGCAGACGAGCTACCGTGGTGAACGCAGCCACAAGGCCCGCCGTTCCGATATGCCCCCATGGCAGCATGACAAGGGAGACGCCGCCCGGCGTCGTGAGAATCTGCACGATGGCAAGAATCAGGGAAAACATGAAGACCGCCTTCGCAAGTCCCACGACCTGACGGGCCATTCCGCAGGAAACGGCAAGGAAAAAACCGCCAACAAGCACCGCGAGCAGGAAAGGCAGGTTCGACGTGCAAAAGCACGCTATGCAGGTCAAAAACGAGCAAACGAGCTTTGCAACGGGATTCATTCGGTGAAGCACGCTCGTGCCATCGACATACTCGAGAAAACCCTTCATCGCAGTTCCCCTTCCGTGCGAACGCGACCTTTACCACCGGCGGCGCGTCCAGGTAAAAGATCGTGTATCCCCGAAGATGCCGAAGCGCCGCCGGCCAGAGCATCACCCAAGACGATGCTCAATTCTTCCAACGTGTTAGAGGACAAGACGCGTCCGCGAAGCCCTCCCGACAGACCTTTCCCGAGAAGCATCGAAAGCGCCGTCATCTGAGAAGGTTCTATCGAAGCCTTCGCCAGCACCTCTTCGTCGCGCATGACCTCGAAAACAGGGCCGTCGGCCACCACGCACCCCGCCGTCATGACGATAACGCGATCGACGAAGTCGGCAACGACCTCCATATCGTGGCAAACCATGACGACCGTCGTTCCGTTTTCGTGCAAGCGCCTCACACATTGCATGATTTTCTCGCATTCGCGGTAATCGAGACCCGTCGTAGGCTCGTCCAAGACAACCACGCGCGGAGCGCTCACCGCGATAGAGGCCAAAGCGAGAAGCTGCCTCGATCCTCGGCTCAGCAGAAACGGATCGGCCGAAGCGTCGAGCCCGAACTCTTCTATGACCTCATCGACCGCACGTTGCGCCCGGGCGTCAACGCGCCCCGTGGCCTCGAACCCGAACAGAAGCTCTTCGCGCACCGTCGTCTTACAGATTTGGCGGTCGGGGTTTTGGAACAGAAACCCTACCGTGCGCGCAAGCTCACTCGTCGGACATGACGCCGTCGAGGTGCCGAACACCGAAACTTTGCCCGCACTGGGTTTGATCAAGCCGTTCATCAGACGCATCGTCGTAGATTTTCCCGCCCCGTTCGCTCCCACGAACGCCACGAACTCGCCTTCTTGAATGGCGAAATCCACGCCTTTCAAGACCGCCAGCTCGCCTTCGTAGCCCGCATAGACATCATGGAACTCAAGAGCGGCAAGCCCGGCTTTCTCATTTCTCCTTGTCCGCCTTTCGCCTTTCCCCGCCTCCTTTTCGCATGAAGCGACGCATTCGGCAAAAGAACCGCTCGGTGCAGCATCCGGCGGGATGGCTCGACCCTTCGCCCGTAGAGACTGCGCTATATGCAACGCAGCCTGCGAGACGGTGCGGCACACCGGCCCCGCATAGACGCCCTTGTCACGCAGCGACCTCGTCAGAGACGTCACGCGAGGAACATTCGCGCCCATGGCATAGAGCTCGGGGGCGTGCACGAGAACCTCGTCGGGCGTTCCCGAAACGCGAGCAGAGCCCTCTTCCATGACCACGACCATGTCGGCGTAGTCGCACAGCAAGGCAATCTTCTGCTCAACCGCCACCACGGTGACCTTATGCTCTCGAGAGTATTGCTTCAAAAGGTCGAACACGCCGCGGGAAGCCGCCGGATCAAGCTCGGCCGTAGGCTCGTCAAGAACGAGCACACGCGGGCGCAAAGCCAAAATGGAAGCTATGGCCACTTTCTGCTTCTGTCCGCCCGAAAGCGACGATATCTCGCATGAACGCAGCTCCTCTATGCCCATTGCGCCAAGAACATCCTCCATGCGCGCAATACCCTCGTCGCGCGCAACGCCGAAGTTTTCAAGGCCGTAGAGAATCTCGTCTTCCACAAGCGGGGTAACGATCTGGCTTTCGATACCTTGGCAGACGCTTCCTACCAGGCGGGATATCTCCGTCAGGCTCGCCTCCACCGTATCGACGCCGTCAATGACGACGCTACCGTAAAAATCCCCGAAATAGCAATGCGGAATCATTCCGTTCAGCGCATAGGTCAGGGTGGATTTCCCCGAGGCCGCCGCGCCCGTGATGCCGACGAACGAACCTTCGGGAATATCCAGGTTCACGTCACGCACGGCACATTCTTCGCTTCCTCGGTATCGAAATCCGAAATCGCGCACCCGTATCATGTTCGCTCCTACAATCCGCAGCCCGACGCTATTTCTTCAAGACCTTGCGCAGCGGCACAACAAGAACCTGCACAATCGCGGCATTGAACGCCGCCGTCCCGAGCACGATCGCCGCATATGCGGCGAATGCGACGAGGACATCGCCGCCCGTGGAAACCACGTTGATGTAGATGGAAAGCGCCACGAAGACGCTGCCGGACACAAGCGTCGCCACGAACGTGCTTACAAGGGGGTTCACGTCGAGCTTGCCGGCGATATTCATAGGGACCTTGATTAAGAGGCCGCAAACAAGCGCGCCGAGCAGCTCGGAGGGGATATTCAAAAGCGGCGTTGCGTTAAGCATGGGGATTTGGCACAAAGCTCCGGCAAGCAGCCCGACAATCAGAACCTGGCCGATCTTCGGCCTCACCAGAATGATGGCCAGGCAGTACATGGCAATGACGAAGTTGGGCTTCATTCCCATTGAAGCAAGAAGAGAACCCACCGTCAGCTTGAGAACAGCGCCTGCTGCAAGCAGGATGGCAATAAGAACAAGCGCAGATATATCGAGCGTGCCGTTCTTTTTCTCGGCAGAAGAAACGACGCGAGGCTGAGAAGCGCGAACGGAGATGGTTTCCTGAGACATGGTTGTTTTCCTTTCGGTATTGCGGCGTCATGCCGCGCGTATCCTTGCAACGGAGGCGCGCAATGCCGAAACGGCCGGAAGCAGCTTCGCGCCACCGAGCACATATGAAAACAACGAACGAACCAGGATGCAGGCAAAGAAAAAGGCTCCCGGTTCGCCCGGGAGCCTTCACCTGCGAAATCAGAGGCGCGAAAAGCTCACGATCGGACGACCGTTTCAGCATTGCGCCAACACCAGCTCATGGAGAAGGAAAACGCCGTGGTGCTGTTTGCAATGCGAGCCATTTCGCACTCCTTTCTGAAGAATCGTGCTTCGCTTCGCGGCGAAGCTCTGCGTGCAACTACTTTATCACAGCAGAGTGTAACAGCGATGTTAATTCGAGCTGAAAAACAACGAGGCAAAATTACCCAATGCCGCCGTAGAAAATTCCCAAAACAATAACCACTGCGGTAATGCCGACGAAAAGATACTTCGTCATAGGCTCAAACCATGCGCCGATCTTCTTGTCACGGCCGAGCTGCGCCTGTTCTTTGGCGAAATGCTTCGGGCACACCCAGAAGAACATGATAGCCGCAAGCAGCGCACCAAGCGGAATGGCATAGATGGACACCGCATCCATCCAAGCGCTCACGGCATCGCCGCTCTCGATAAGCACGCCGACGCCAAATGCAACGGCAGCGACAATGGCAACCGCGCCCCAACGGGGAAGATGCAGTTGCTCTTGCAGCGCCTCAATAGGGGTTTCGAACAAATTCACCAGACTCGTGATGGCCGCGCAGGCAACCGCCAAAAAGAAAACGAAGCAGAAGATGCCGCCCGCGGGCATTTCCTGGAATACCTGAGGCAGAGCAATGAACATCAGCGGAGGGCCAGACTGCGTATCCAAGCCGAACGCGAACACGGCAGGCACCACAATCATGGCAGAGAGCACCGCTGCCAATGTGGAGAAGACCACCACGTTTTTCGCAGAAGACACTACGTCGACATCCTTCTTCAGATAGCTGCCGTAAACGAGCGTTCCGCTGCCGGCAAGAGACAGCCCAAAAAACGCCTGGCCAAGCGCGAACACCCACGTCTGCGGATTGGCAAGCGCGCTCCAGTCGGGAACGAAAAGGTACTTATACCCCTCAAGCGCGCCCGGAAGCATAGCGACGCGAACAAGCATGATGACGAACAGAATGAAAAAGAGGGGCATCATGATTTTGTTCAGGCGCTCAATGCCGCGCGAGATTCCCAGCAACATGACGGCAAACGTAATGGCCAGCGCAGCCACGTGATACCCAACGCTGCCGAAATCGCTTGCCAGAGCGCCGAAATACGCGCCCATGTCGGGAACCTGCAAAAGAGAACCCGTTCCCGCAGCAAACAGATACTTCAAAAACCAGCCCAGAACCACGGAATACCCGATGGCGATACCAAGCGAACCGAGCGTAGGAATGGCGCCGATAGCCTTGCCCAAGGGACCGGCATGCTTGACCCCGCGCTTTTCAAGCGCCTTTGAAAATGCACCCATGGGACCTGTACCCATGGCTCGCCCAAACGCCATCTCCCCAATAACACCCGTCAGGCCGAGCAAAACGACGAAGATAAGGTACGGGATGAGAAACGCAGCGCCGCCCATTTCGGCGACACGATATGGGAACAGCCAAATGGCACTCATGCCCACGGCCGAGCCGATACAAGCGATGATAAACGCCGTACGCGAAGTGAACGAATCGCGCGATGAGGTAGAGGTTGCCATGCGTTCTTCCTTCCAAAAAGCCCCGAAGAGAGGCGGCTTGCCCCAAGGATTCCATAAGAAAAGGCCCCGGTCGCCCGAAGCCTTTTATTCCACGTTTTTGCGTGACGAAAGCTCTCGATCGACCGAGTGATTAGGAGCTTCGCCACCACCATGCCCGAGAAGGAGCAATAGTCACGAACATGGAAAACGTCTGGTTCATTACAACTCCTTTCGGACCGAAGCGCACCGGCGAACCGCGTGCAGCCTGCATGCAAAACGGCACCATGCCGTGCCGCTTTCCGTATGGCGGTCACTTTACCATAAGAAAGTGCTAGGAGCCACTGCAGAATACAAGAGTCGGCAGACGGAGATGCGGGCGGCACGACGCGGCTTCCCGCGCAATCTTGAAAGGTAACGATACGGTGGCGTATTAGCACTCTCGCTTGCAGAGTGCTAATAACGGGCTTATAGTACGAGACGTAATCAAGCAAGTCGAGCGAATGCAGAGCACATCCCGCAACGAAGAACCCTACGAGATAGCATCCGCCGCACAGACAGGAGATGACCATGATGTTGGTTCCCGCACGTAAGAACGATTTCTTCGCCGATTTTCTGAGCGATCCCTTCGATATGTTCGGCAGCCGCCCGCAGCCGAAGCAGACCATGCCTTCCATGATGAAGACCGATATCAAGGAGACCGAAAAAGCTTACGAGTTCGATATCGACCTTCCGGGCTTTAAGAAGGAAAACGTCCAC
This sequence comes from uncultured Slackia sp., assembly GCA_900553655.1. GTDB lineage: Bacteria > Actinomycetota > Coriobacteriia > Coriobacteriales > Eggerthellaceae > Slackia. The sequence goes on from USEQ01000006.1 coordinate 6,640, forward strand.
GCCGAACTGCAGGACGGCTACCTCACCATTCAGGCAAGCACTGAATCCGAGACCGAAGAGAAGTCTGAAAACGGCACCTACCTGCGCAAAGAGCGCTTCACCGGCAGCTGCCGCCGCAGCTTCTACGTAGGCGAGGAAATATCGGAGGACGATATCCGCGCGAAGTTCGAAGACGGCATCTTGCGCATTGTCGTTCCGAAGAAGGAGCTTCCCGCTCCCGAAGATGCCAAGAAGCTCATTTCGATTGAAGGGTAGTTCCCGCCAAGGCGCAGCCTCTAGACCATCGACCTCCAAAGCATCGGTGCGTATGCACGAAGGGGACCCGATTCGTTCGGGTCCCCTTCTTCGTTCTTCGAAGAGAATCGCAAGCCGGGCATGCGATATTCATCATCCCACAAGCCTCAAGTCGATAGGCTTTTCCTGACCTTAATGCACGCTTTTCAGCATGCGATCGACCAGGTATCCCTCACGCACGCCATTCGCGCATACATGCAGCATGCTCGCATCGAAGTCGTCGAAAAGCTCGACAAGAATGGCCAGGCCGCACGCGATCGTGTGCACGCGCTCCGGCGAAACGTGCAAAACCGCGTCCAAGAACGCACGCCGTCTTTCGAAAAGGTCGCACACGAGCCTGTCCACGTCTTCATGCGTCATGTCCCGCTCGGAGGCATCGTCAAGCATCCGTGCGTTCACCCCAGCAAGTGCACGGATACTTCCGCCGACGCCGAACAGGCGACGCACCCTGTGCTCGGACATGCCGTGGGCATCGGCGTCAAGAAGGTCTCGCACCGCACGCCGGATGGATGCGAATTCCTCTTCCGTCGGAAGAATATCCTCAACGTGGCCCTTGTAGGATGACAAAGACCCCACGGGCAGGCTTGCGCGCATCACATCGTTGCCGTTCACGATGAGCGTAACCTCGGAAGAGCCTCCCCCGATGTCGATCAGCACACCATTTTCCATCGTATCCCGCGAAGATGCCCCGACAAACCCCAGATGGGCCTCGTCTTCTTCCGAAAGCAGCACGATCGAGCAATGCGCCTCGGACTCGATGGCCGCAATCGCCTGGGCTCTGTTCGAGATATTGCGCAACACCGCCGTTGCAAACACATCGACGCGCACCGGCTTCAAATAGCTCGCACGCTTGAGGCACTTGCCTATGCTTTCCGCAGCGACGGCGATGCCCTCTTCGCTGATTTTCCCATCGCGCACATACGACGCAAGACCGGCCATGGTCTTGCGATTCATGATGGTCTTGAACTTCTTCCCGTCGGCCGACACATCGTAGACGCACAAGCGCACCGTGTTCGACCCGACGTCGATTACTCCATAGTTCATCTTGCGTTTCCTTTACAAACAAGGCTTCGAGAACCCGCGCAAGAGCTCTATCTCTTCAGCATACCCGGGCAGTTCGTTGGGCGTTTCCAGAATAAAGGGCAATGCGCTTAACGCGGGGTGGTTCACAATGCGCTCGAACGCCTCAAGGCCGATATAGCCTTTTCCTATCACCTCATGGCGGTCTTTGTGCGCGCCACACGGGTTCTTGCTGTCGTTGATATGGACTGCACGAAGACGCCCAATGCCCAAAACCCGGTCAAATTCCTCGAGCACCCCATCAAGGTCGTTGACGATGTCATATCCGGCATCGTGCACATGGCAGGTATCCAGGCATACGCCCATGTGGCCCGAAAGCTCAACGCGGTCGATGATGGCAGCAAGCTCCTCGAACGTGCGGCCGACCTCGGTACCTTTGCCCGCCATGGTCTCAAGCAGCACAACCGTGCTCTGATCGGGGGCAAGAACGTCGTTGAGCACTTCGGCGATCATGGAAATACCCGCTTCGGCGCCCTGCTTCACATGGCTTCCAGGGTGGAAGTTGTAGTAATTGTTCGGCAGAAACTCCATGCGCTGCAGGTCTTCCGCCATTGCCTGGCGGGCAAACTGCCGTGCATGAGGCTTATCCGAACAACAATTCAGGGTATACGGCGCATGCGCGACGAGCTTGGCAAACCCTTCCGCCTCCATGTGTGCGCGCAACGCCTGCGCATCCGCCGGATCGATTGCCTTCGCCGCACCGCCCCTTGGGTTGCGCGTGAAGAACGCAAACGTATTCGCCCCGATGGAAGAGGCGGTATTCCCCATAGCCGCGAACCCCTTTGACGATGACAGATGACATCCGATAGACAGCATGGCTTCCTTCCTCTTTGCAAAACCCCACCAGTATAGCGCGGACAAAAAGAGCCTTTGCAAAACACATGTCAAATGACACCCGAAACGAAGGGAGGGCGCGAAAGACGCTTCGAATCGATTTTCTTTCTCAATGCTGACGAAACGGCGTCTGCGCCCTACAATCCCCGTATCCGCAGCATTGGAAACGGAGACGAAACCATGGAGAACCGACCTGCCGGCCATATGATGAAAAAGCCCCCGCGCAAACAAATGCTCGATTCATCAGCATGCGAATCGGGCGAAGAAAACAACAGACCCTTAACGGCGCAGCATATGGCCCTCTTGGGCGAGGAATTCTCCGCTTGCTCAGCATTGCTTTCTGCCTTGGGAAACGAAAATCGACAGGTCATTTTCCTCGACCTTCTTCGTAATTGGGGCGGCTTAAGAACATATGAAATCGCCGAACACGTCGGTCTTTCGAAGCCGACCGTATCCCATCATCTCAGCATCATGAAAAAGGCGGGCATCGTATCGGTGGAGCATATCGGAACTGTACGAGTTTATCATCCGAGCGAAAACACGAAGCCGTGGAAAAATCTTTCACAGCTTGCTTGGAAAGCGTACCGCTTCGTTGAAGAAGAGGTCTCGAAAGAAACATGCCCGAAGATACACACCTTCAAGCGAGAAAGGAACATCGATGAACCTGATGCAAGCGATTGAAGAACGTCATGCCGTGCGAAGCTATCGCGACAAGCCTCTTTCGCATGAGGTTGTCGCACGCCTCAAGGAAGTCATCACGCGTTGCAACACCGAAGGAGACCTTCGCTTCCAACTGGTCAGAGAATGTCCCTCTGCTTTCTCGCGGTTCGCCTCGTACGGCATGTTCAAGGGCGTACATGATTGCGTCGCTTTCATCGGACGGCGAGAAGACGGCCTCGAGGAAAAGATAGGCTATTATGGCGAACTCCTCGCGCTCGAAGCACAACGAGTCGGTCTGAACAGCTGCTGGGTGGCTTTAACGTATCGCAAGAAGCATCTGAAGGCATACATAGGACCCGATGAAACGTGCCCTTGCGTTCTGACGATTGGATACGGCGCCAACCAAGGAAAACCCCATGCTACCAAGCCGCTCGAAGAGCTCTGCCGCAGCGACGAGAATCCCGCGCCTGACTGGTTCGTCGCAGGAGCCCGCGCCGCGCAGCTTGCACCGACTGCCATGAACCGACAGCGTTTCTTCATCGAGCTTAACGAAAAGACCGTGCACATATCATCGCTTGGCGGCCCTTGTACTGCCATCGACTTTGACATCGTGAAGCGTCATTTCGAAATCGGTGCGCAAAGCATCCTGCCCTCGTGGCACTGGGAGTAAATGTCTAAATCGCCAGAAGGCGGCGGATTCTACGAGCACAGATGCAAAACTGCCTCGACTCGTCATAAACCAGCGTTCACCGCTGCCGCATACCAATCGAAGCCAATTATGACGATACAAAGGAGGACTGCTTACGGCACGGAAACGCACGCGTGACGCCGTAATGACGAAACGTACGTGACGTCCAAGAAGGCCTCCTCTTATGCCATAGTGCACTCATGCAGAGAAAGGCACCGCAATGAGCACGAGCAATGCACAGACAGTTGAGGCATACGTTATCGAGAAGGATGGAAGCAAGACGGCCATTCCCGCCGGCTTCGTTGGGCAGAAACCCTTCGCAAGCGCATCGGGCGCGGCAGCTATGCCGAAAAGAAGCCTCCACCTTGGCAGACGCCTCCTTGGTTTGGGCATAGCGCTCATCGGCATACCGCTTCTTATCCTGCCTGGCCCCGGCCTTGCCCTCATCGGTCTCGGCCTGCTTATGGCCGTCATGCCGTAGCCTCGGCAAACGCACCGCAGCCATCTTCCTCCGATACCGACAGCCGCCCCTTCGACCCCGCATTTCACCCTCCCTCCGACCGCGGGGTCGAAGAACCGGGCGGAAGCCGCCTTTTCGCAACCATGCAAAGGCCGCAAACCACGGTATCGAATTCCCTAGCCTCCTTAGTCGAAGCCGCCGCGCTTTGAATCGCACCCCCGAATCGCGATTCAAGCAGGCGGCTTTTCTAATTTCGGCGGCATAAAAAAGGACGCCGACCTGAGTCAGCGTCCTTGAACGTATCCAAAGAAACCTTGGCGATCCGCCCGTTGCCGTCTTTCGGGCCGGCAAGCCAGGACACGCGCAGCATTGCTTTTAGAGCGTACGCAGCGCTACTTCCTTGAGCTGGCGGCTCGTAACCTCGTTCGGAGCGCCCGTCATGGGGTCGGACGCGGAAGAGGTCTTCGGGAACGCGATGACATCGCGAATAGACTGCTTGCCCGCAAGTAGCATGACCAGTCGGTCGAGGCCGAGCGCGATGCCGCCGTGCGGAGGAGCGCCCAGTTCGAGGGCGTGGATGAGGTGGCCGAACTTTTCGTCAATCTGCTCGTCGGTCAGGCCGCACACACGAAGAATGCGACGCTGCAGCTCGGCGGTGTGGATACGGATGGTACCGCCGCCGCACTCGAAGCCGTCCATGACCAAGTCGTAGGAATAGCTGCCGCACTCAAGCGGAGCCTCTTCGATCTTGTGCTGCTCCTCGGGAGGAACCATGGTGAACGGATGATGCTCAGCAGCGTACTTCTTCTCTTCCTCGTCGTAGCGGAACATGGGGAAGTTGACGACCCACAGAAGCGCATGGCCTTCGCGCGGGATATTGAGAGCCTCTGCCATATGCAGGCGCAAAGCGGACAGCACGGCGTTAGCCACATCGGCGGTGTCGGCGGCAAAAAGCACCAGATCGCCAGGCTCCACGTTCAAAGCCTCTTTCATCTTGGCATAGGTCTCGTCGTCGAAGAACTTGATGATGGGGCTCTTCTCGGCACCGTCGGTGGTATAGGCGATCCAAGCCATGCCCTTCGCGCCGTTAGCGGCGGCGATGTTGGCCAGCTTGTCGATATCGCCGCGGCTCCAGTCACCCGCGCCCTTGGCGTTGATGGCCTTGACCACACCGCCGGCCTCCACGGCCTTGGCGAATACGCCGAAGCCGCAGCCGCGCACGATCTCGGTCAGGTTGACGAGCTTCATATCGAAGCGAACGTCGGGACGGTCGCAGCCATAGTATTCCATGGCGTCTGCGTACTGCATACGCTGCAGCGGGAACTCGTGCTCAACGCCGGCAGCGGCCAGCACTTCGCTCATGACGCCTTCCATCATGTCCATGACGTCTTCGCCCTGAACGAAGGACATCTCGATGTCCACCTGGGTGAACTCGGGCTGGCGGTCGGCGCGCAGGTCCTCGTCGCGGAAGCAGCGAGCGATCTGATAATAGCGCTCGATGCCGCCGCACATCAGCATCTGCTTGAACTGCTGCGGGCTCTGCGGAAGCGCGTAGAATTTGCCCGGGTTCGGACGAGAGGGAACGATGTAGTCGCGAGCGCCCTCGGGAGTGGAGTTTGCCAGAATGGGAGTCTCAACCTCGATGAAGCCGCGGTCGTTCAGCGCGGAGCGCATAGCCTGCGCCACGGTGTGGCGAAGCTTGATGGCGTTGAACATCTCGGGGCGACGAAGGTCCATGTAGCGCCACTTCATGCGAGTGGTCTCGTCGGTCTCGATGCCGTCTTCGATGGAGAACGGCGGGGTGACGGAAGTATTGAGCACCTTGACAGACGTTGCCAGAACCTCAAGCTCGCCGGTTGCCATATTGGGGTTGACCGTACCCTCCGCACGGGCGCGCACCTTGCCGACGATTTCGACAACGTATTCGCGGCCGAGATGCTCGGCAACGGCGAAGTCTTCGGCGCTGACGCAATCGGGGTCGATAACGACCTGGGTGTAGCCCTCACGGTCACGCAGATCGACAAAGATGAGTCCACCGTGGTCGCGGTTATGCCACACCCAGCCGGTCAGCGTAACCTGAGAATCCACATCGGATGCACGCAGCTGGCCGCACGTGTGGTCGTGCATGCAGTAATCGTTCAAGTAATCGGTCATTTGCTCTCTTACTCCTTATCGTCATTCTCGAACGAGAACACAGTATCGATGTTTACAGGAGACGATGCGCCCCCTACGCGCTGCCCGCCGAATTGGGAAAGCAGGCGTTTTGCCGCGGCGATGTCGACCAGCTTCTCGGCGTGGTTACGCATGTTGCGAATACGGGCCTTACCTTGGGAAAGCTCGTCGGGACCAAGTACGATTACGACGCGGGCATTGGCTTTGTCGGCCATTTTGAACTGGCTTTTCAGGCTCTTTCCCTGATGGTCCATCTCGACGCAAAGCCCAGCGTCGCGAGCGGCGCACACCAAATCGAATGCAGCCGCGCGAACAGAATTGTCCACGCAGGCGACGTATCCGTCAACGCGTTTCGCGCTTTCGCCCAAAGCGCCGGCGGCCTCAAGCGCAAGAACCATGCGTTCGAAACCGAGCGCGAAACCGAGACCCGGAGTAGGACGACCTCCCACGGATTCGGCAAGCTTGTCATAGCGACCACCGCCGCCGATGGCGCTCTGAGAGCCCATGCCTTCGGTAACTTGGACTTCGAAAACCGTACGCGTGTAATAGTCGAGACCGCGCACCAGTGTGGGGTCTTCGATGTAGGAAACGCCCGCGGCATCGAGCAGAGCCTTGACCGCTTCGTAATGAGCACGGCAATCGTCGCACAGATTGTCAGTAATTTTCGGGGCTGCCTCCATAACGCGAGAGCACGTCTCGTTCTTGCAGTCGAACGCACGCAGCGGATTGCTTTCCGCACGACGGCGACACTCTTCGCACATTTCATCCTCATGGTCGAGAATGAACTGTCGCACGCTTTCGCGATATGCGGGACGGCATGCATCGTCACCCATGGAGTTGATGAGCAGACGCATATTCTGGCGAGGCACGCCCATGATTTCGTAGAAACGCATGAGCATGATAATCATCTCGGCGTCAGCCGTAGGCTCGATTGCACCCAGGCATTCGACGCCTATCTGGTGAAATTGGCGTAAACGTCCTTTCTGGGGACGTTCCGCACGAAACATCGGGCCTGCATAGAAAAGCTTTGCCGGAGCCGCTCCCTGCTCGACCATATTGTGCTGAACAACCGCACGAACCACACCAGCCGTGCCTTCGGGGCGAAGAGAAAGCTTCTGCTTGGACTTCAATCCCTCGTCGGAGCCGGCAGCAAGTGCGCGTTTGTAATTTTCGCCGCTACGAACAGTGAACATTTCTTTACCCACGACATCGGTCGCTTCGCCGATGCCGCGCGTAAACACTTCGGTCATCTCGAAAATGGGCGTATCGATGGGCTCGTAGCCATACGCAGCAAAAAGCTTTGCCGCGGTTTCCGTCGTTGAGCGCCACAGGCGCGCGACGGCGGGAAGCATATCGGCAGTTCCCTCGGGTGCATTGTAAGGCATGGACATCCTTTGCGACGTGGCGTTATTCGTAACGCAACATTGTAGCACCTTGCGTGGAGAGTCGGATGAGAATGCGCGCTACGCGCCATGCTTTCAACGCAAGACGCAGCGTATCGCATGCCCGTCGGGCAAGATGCGCGTCGAAGAGCCCCTCGAATACGCGATAACGCCTACGGTTTGCACAACACCACGAGCTTGCAAACACCTCGCGAACCCACAACGTAAAAAGGGGCGCAGCAATTGCGCCCCACTGCGAACAGCCTTCGTTTACATCAGCTCGATAACGTCGAATTCCCCCGCCGAAGCGCGCACGACATCTTCCCCGCCGAAAACGCAGATGCTGCCGCGCTGGGCGACCTCATCAAGCGCCGTAGAGCATGCACGTAGCTTTTCCGGCGTTGTGGCCAGCTTTTCCGCCCGCAGCCGCTCGCGATAGCCCGCGGGCTGTTCACAGAAGAACTGAGCGTCCTGGCG
>USEQ01000007.1 GCA_900553655.1 uncultured Slackia sp.
GGAGACCCGACATGAACGAAGAACTCACAAACGACGAGGTGGAAATCGACCTTGTATCCTTTGTTTTTCTTAAAAGGGATTTTAGCTCTTCCGATGCTTTTAAAAATTCCTGAATATCCTCGCGCTGAAAAAGTCTGGTAACATCATAAATATGACGTACTTTATTTCCTAATGTTCCACATATTGCATGTCTTTTAACTGACATCACCTTATCAAGAAATGTACGTTCAATAGCCAACACATCTGTTCCTTGAAAACTAAATAGTAAAAATATACAATTTTGTGCGACAAATATCGGCACTATATACACTTGACAAAGTGGCCAAAATTTGCGGCGAAGCCTTTTGAATATACACTTTCAGGAGGTACGCTATGAATTATTCTGATTTAATTACCCTTATTTTGACACAACTGCGAACCCACGTTAATTCAGACCAGTTTCTTGAGCAGTTCCGACGCTCAAAAGCATTTGTAAGACACCGCAAGCTTACATTAAAGCAGGTAGTTGCCTATCTTATCTATTCCAAAAAGCGCTCAAGTCCTGGTCTTACATCATGACGATGGTGCTGTTCTTCGTTATATCTTGCAAGATATCTTACAAGCAATGGACGCGGTCCAATAATTGCCATATCACCTTTCAAAATATTGATAAGTTCTGGCAATTCATCTAATGAAGAAGCACGTAAAAACTTGCCATATTTATTCAACCGTAATTCGTCAGGAAGAAGATTTCCATCTTTATCCTTCTTATCGCTCATTGTTCTGAACTTAATCAATTTAAAAATCTTTTCAGCTTTTCCAGGCCGTTCCTGGGTAAAAAATGGGTTTCCGCCCATAAACACAGTCCCCAATATTATAAGAATCAAAAGAACTGGTGAAAGAACAATTAGCGCGCATAAGCTTAAAATAAAATCAATTCCTCGTTTAAAATATTTCGCGTACACTTTTGATGCTCCATTTTTTATTTAGTTTATTCAAAGCAAGCACGAATTACAGCAATAATCTCATCCTGCTGCACCGCCGTCATCTTATTGTCACTTGGCAGACAAAGACCTCTCGCAAAAATATCCATTCCAATATCAATTGGTTTTCCATCCACCTTACTCAACATTCCACCAGCAATATAAGCATTTGTCTTTGCTCTACCATTTCCTTCTCTTGTCACAAATCCATTCATTCTATAGATCGGCTGCATATGCATTGGTTTCCAGATTGGACGTCCTTCTGCATTAATACTGCTGATTGCGTCTAAAATCTCTGTAGGACAGCTTTTTCCTGCTTCTGGTGTGTAAAGTACATCACACTCTCCTCTCGCCTGCTTGCACATTGCTTCTTCATCAATGATCATGCAGGATAACCAGAAATTAGGTTCACTGTTATTTTCATCATATGGATTCATTTTCACAGGAAGGTCTTTGAATCCTTCTTTATATCTTTCATAAATTGCTTTCTTCTGTGAAATGTGCTCCTCCAGATGAGGGAACTGATTTCTAACTACACCAGCAATCACATTGCTCATTCTGTAGTTATAGCCAAGTTCTTCATGCTGATACCACGGTGCATTCTCTCTGGCCTGTGTAGACCATTTACGAACCTTATTTGCTGCATCTTCGCTATCTGTAAGAAGCATTCCTCCTGAAGAACCTGTAATAATTTTATTTCCATTAAAGGAAATTGCATTATATGTACCAAAAGTTCCAGTTTGTACACCTTTGTAAGTTGCTCCCAGAGATTCTGCAGCATCTTCAATGATTGTTGCACCATGTTTCTCACAAATTGCTTTAATCTCATCTACTTTTCCCGGAGTTCCATAGAGATGGGCAACTACTACTACTTTTGTGTCCGGATAAATCTGGAATGCTTTTTCCAGTGCTGCCGGATCCATATTCCAGATGTCATACTCTGTATCAATGAATACCGGCTCCCCACCTTCATAGACGACAGGGTTTACAGTTGCGTCGAAGGTCATATCAGAACAGAATACTTTCTTTCCTTCCAGTGCGCCATGTCCCACTTTCGGCATTCCATATGCTTCTATACCTGCCAGTTTCATTGCCAGATGCAGGGATGCAGTTCCTGCTGATAATGCAACTGCATATTTACATCCGATGTATTCACATGCCAGTCTTTCTACTTCATTGATGTTTTTGCCTACTGTGGGCATCCAGTTTGTCTCGTATGCCTCTTTTACATATTCAATCTCCGGGCCATGCATGGTAGGACTGCTTAACCATATTTTGGATTCAAATTTCTCAAATTTGTTATCTTCTTTAAACATTTTTCTCCTTTTGTATCTGTCTGTGAATTAAAATGTCCTGTGTATCAGATTTACGGCATTACGCAGGATGGTAGGTAGTCACAACCTTCTGCACTCTGTCCTTGATATCGTCTTTATTCTTATAAGCTGCCACCAGAAGTCCCTCCAGCTCTTCCAGGAATTCTTCCACGTCAAATGGAATCGGACAGCCGATATGGATCAGGTCGTTTTTGGTTTTCTTCAGACCTTCTTCTGCCATCAGTTTCTCTTCGTACAGTTTCTCGCCCGGGCGTAAGCCTGTGTATGTCAGTTTAATATCTACATTCGGTTTGAACCCTGACAGTCTGATCAGGTTTCTTGCCAGTGTATCGATCTTCACCGGTTCTCCCATGTCAAGTACGAAGATTTCGCCGCCTTTGGCATAGGTTCCTGCCAGGAGTACCAGGCTTACCGCTTCCGGAATGGTCATGAAAGACGGAACGAAAATCGTAAGGCCCATCGTCATCGTGGTGCTAGGACTGCTTTTTGCAAAAGTGCTGTTTGACCTGATGGCGTAAAACCGCACAAGCCTTAGACGAACTTACCGATAAGAAATCCCGCGATAACGCCAACCATGGCGACGAGAACCGTGAACACGCTCACGAGCCAATCGTGGCGACGGTCTTCTTTTCGATGGCGCTCTACGCGAAGGACCTCGGCCCGTTCTTCATCCACTATGCCGAGATACGAATACCCTTTTGCCAAAACTTCGACCACATAGGGATTGTTGTCCTTATACATGGCCCCGATCATGCCCATCTGATCAAGGCGGCGCATGGCGGAGCCTGCTTCGGTGTCACGCTTCACGAACGCAAGCGGACCCTGCTTTCGTTCTTGACGGCGAGCGGTTTCCAGCTGAATCAGCCGGCGAAGAACCTTCTCGTCATATGCGCTCAACCTGTCTTGCATGGCATACCCACTCCCATCGTGCCTATGCGATCAACTTGTTTCGAATGTGTAGTATAGCGCAGCATGCCAGGCACGGGACGGATTGCCCCGAACGAATGGCGCTGCCGACTCCTTTCGTAAAACCACTCGCCGAATCAAGCCTGCGTGCGCGACGCGATTCCGGCGGCTTCGAGCGAGCCGGCCTCGAGCACACGAAGCAGATCAGCCTCGGTAAGCACGGGTACGCCGAGGGCGATCGCCTTATCGTATTTGCTTCCTGCGGCCTCGCCGGCAACCACATATCCCGTTTTCTTGGAAACGCTGCCCGAGACCTTCGCCCCCATGGCCTTCAAGCGCGCCCCGGCCTCGTCGCGCGTCATGCCGCTTTCAACGAGCGAGCCCGTCAGGACGAACGTGATTCCCGCAAGGGTCTGCGGCACCTCCTCGCCCGCTGCGGCATCCTCCATGACAACCCCCATGCGTTCAAGACGGCGGATAACCTCGCGATTGTCCTCGTTGGCGAAAAACGCCCGGATGCTTTGCGCGATGACGCCGCCGACGCCGTCCACTTCGGCAAGCTGTTCTTCGGTCGCCTCCATCAGCGCGGCCATAGACGGAAACGCCGCCGCAAGCTGCTCGCCCGTGGTCTTGCCGACATGACGAATGCCCAAGCCGAAGAGCACGCGGGCAAGCGGACGCGCCTTCGACGCCTCGATCGACGCGATGAGTTTCGCGGCGATGGTCGATCCCAGATGGATTGGCTCGCCCTCTTTGTTGACGCGCCCCGTCTCAAGCGTTGCGAGCTCGTATTCCGTCAGACTGTAATAATCCGCAACATCGCGCACGCGTTCGCTTTCCACCAAGCGCGCGACAATCTCTTCGCCCATGCCGTCGATGTCCATAGCACCACGGCTTGACCAATGCAGAAGCCGTTCGAGAGCCTGTGCGGGACAATCCATGGAGATGCACCGAAACGCCGCTTCGCCGTCTTCACGCACGATCGGACTGCCGCAGCTCGGACAGAACGCAGGCATTTCCCACGGCATTGCGCCTTCGGGGCGCAAGCTCAACACCGGACCGAGCACTTCAGGAATTACGTCGCCAGCCTTGCGAACGATAACGGTATCGCCCACACGTACGTCCTTGCGATGCACTTCGTCGAGATTGTGCAGCGTTGCACGCGCCACCGTAGAACCTGCAACGCGCACGGGGTCGAGCTCGGCCACCGGGGTGATGGCTCCGGTTCGGCCGACTTGCACCGTGATATCGCGCAGAAGCGTGGTCTTTTCTTCCGGCGGAAACTTGTAGGCAATCGCCCAGCGCGGAGCTTTCGCGGTGAAGCCTAGCTCGCGCTGCACGGCGAAGGAGTTCACCTTCACCACCACGCCGTCGATTTCGTACGGCAACACCGAACGCTTCTCGGCAACGCCCTCGCAAAACGCGTGCACCTCGGCAGGCGTGGCGCACAGCTTGACATCGGGATTGACATGAAAGCCGCAATCGCGCAGCCACTGCAACAGCTCCCATTGCGTGTCCGCCTTGATAGACTGCGCGTCGGCAATGGCGTATATGAAGGTCGAGAGATCGCGGCCCTGCGTAATCGTGGGGTCCTTCTGACGAAGGGACCCCGCCGCCGCATTGCGCGGGTTGGCGAACGGGGCCTTGCCGTTTGCCGCAGCGGCAGCGTTCAAGGAATCGAAGCTCGCCTTGGGCATGTACACCTCGCCGCGCACTTCAACCGAGCCGTCTTCGTCAGCAAGACCCGCAATGCCCTGGTCGCGCAGACGCAGCGGCACATCGCGCACAGTGCGCATGTTCACCGTAACGTCCTCGCCCGTCGTTCCGTCTCCGCGCGTAGCAGCCTTCGCCAAAACGCCGGCATCGTAGGTCATGGCGATCGAGGATCCGTCGATCTTCAGTTCGCATACGAATTCGACATTGCGGCCAGCCGCCTCGACCGTGCGTGCAGTCCATGCGTCAAGCTCATGCAAGTCCATGGCGTTATCCAGAGAATACATACGCTGGGCATGGCGAACGGGGGCGAACTGCTCGCCGACGTAGCCCCCGACACGCTGAGTGGGCGATGCGGGGTCGACAAGCTCGGGGTTTTCGCGTTCAAGCTCGCGCAGCTCGCGCATAAGAGAGTCGAAGGCGGCGTCGGAGATTTCAGGAGCGTCCTTGGCATAATAGAGGTACGTATGGTGCTCTATTTCGCGACGTAGCTTTTCAATGCGCGTTGCCGGATCGCTTACCACCGAGGCGGCATCCAGCGCGTCAAACATGCTCTCTTGCTCCATGAACGATCTCCGATTCCTTCGCTCTGTCCTGGTTTTCGCGTGCTTATGATACACGCGTAAGCAAAGCGATGCGCCCGGACACGCCATTCGTCACAGAGGAACCCGATTCAGCACCACGTCCATGTCTGCTTCGGATATTCCCCCGTTTTCCACCAAATCGCTCAGGTATTGCTCGAAATAATCTCGCGGGGCAAGTCCTTGCGCATCGAGGACTTCAGCATCTGCGCCCGCATCGACAAGAAGAGCAATCACGCCCGCCGTGTAGTCGACACGGTCATATGCGTTTGACGAATCAGGGCTCCAAAGACCCCTTGCCACCCAATGAAGCGGCGTCGTGCCGGAGCCGGATACGCTTGAGCAGTCGGGGTCGGCCCCAAACTCCAAAAGAACACGAAGCAATTCGCACGAAACAACAGGGCTTTGAACGGCCGCAAGAAGGACGTACTCCTCCTCATCCGCTCGGTCAGGGTCAGGAATGGGCCTGTTAAGATCGACCGCGAAACCCTGCGATTCCGCCCACAAAAGCACAGCACGGAGACATTCAGCATCGTTGTACGAAACGGCCTCCCACACCAGGCTTTCGTACGAGCCTTCTCCGCTCAAGGCGATCGAGCCATCCGACGATTCAAGCGCACATCGCAGCCTTGCTTCGTCGTGGGAAACAATGGCATTCATGCAGGATTCGTAGTCAGATGAAGAGTACAAACCGGGGAAGAAGACCACCGCGAGAAAAATCAGAACGGGAATGCTTACGGCGTAAAGAGCGATCGGAATGGCAGCGAGCCACCCAAGCCTTTTTCCCTGCATAGCGCGACGCTTCCGCCGGAGAAAGAATACGATGCTCAGGACTGTCGCAGCCACGAAGCAGCCGAGCGCCACGAATCCGACAACAAGAAAAAACACTCCGAGCGCCATCATCGCCGAGAAAAGAAGCGTGAAACCCATGACTCCCGTCCCCCTATTTCGTCGCCACCGCAGCCGCCTTCTGAAAGAATCCGGCAGAACCGAGCACGACAGGCCAGGCGTCAACACGTCGCGCCAGAGCGGCTACCAGAGCGTGTTGGTGCGGTCACGCCCGATAGGAAGGCTGAAGATAACCATGTCGACAGCATGAACGCAGGCAAACAGGCCGATAAAGACGCCTAGATAGGCGGGCCATACACACAGCAGAGCCCCCAGAACGACCTCCGCAATGCCGGATATCCCCAAAAGGCCCCCCATGCCTGCGCCCACCGCGAAGAATCGCCGCGCGGCCACAAGCTGAACGACGCCGAAAAGAACGGCGCCCAAACCGAGCATCCATCCTATAAAAACAACGCCCAGCATGGGGAAAAAGAGTAGGACGCCCCCGAAAACCATAAGCATGACAGCAAAGAAGAAACTCCAGCCGCTCTGTTCGAAAAGCGTGTTGCGGGAACGAAGGTAAGACATCAGATTGATAGCGCCCGCGACGATGATCAGCACGGCCGCAAGAACGTTAAACCCCATAAGAACCTCAAGCGGGCAGAAAATGCAAATCAGGCCGAAAACAAGCAAAAGCACGCCCGAAAGCAGCTGCATCCAATTCACCGACCCGCCGCTGCGGCCGGGTCGAAATTCATCGCGCGAGTCCATGAGCTCAATGGGAATGTTGCTCATCTCAGTTTCCTTCTTTCTGAAGTTTGCGCACGAGCACCGAAACGGCCGGGGCAAGGTAGCTCAAGACATCTTCGGCAGTCACGCAGGCCTCCCCCAAATCGACCGACGCCAAAACCCCTGCACGAGCATGAACGAACGTCCCGGCAACGCAGGCGTCGTACGCGCTGACCCCCTGCGCCAGCAAAGCCCCTATTACTCCCGCAAGAATATCACCGGTTCCCGCTTTGGCAAGGGCGGGTGTTCCTTGATACAAAGCCGAAATGTCACGATCGCTTTCCTCGTCGCCCGATGCGATGAAGGTATCGGGGCCTTTAAGCACGCACACTACGCCGAAAGCCCGCGAGAGCGCAAGCGCCATTTCTTGAGGAGTGGAATTGCCCGCAAACGCACGAGCCCCTCGTGCCGCGAATTCCTTCGCATCATGCGCAGACCCCAGAACGCCGCGCGAAGCCGTCTCCTCAAGGGCAATCTGTTCGTGAAGGGCCTGCAGCATCCGAAGCGCCTCACCGCCATGCGGAGTCACCACCGTAGGAAGCCCCTCGACGAAACGCCTTTTCAAAGCCGCCAGGCCAGCGGGTGTGCCAAGGGCCGCAAGCCCTCCGCCGTCCACAAGCACGGGAGCATCGGTGGACTCGAGCACATCCACCACCAAACGCAGCTCTTCTTGGGTACCCCTCATGCCGCAGCCGACAACCGCCGCGAGCGGATGGCGTTCGTCTTGGCTGTGAGAGCCGCTTGCGTAGTCGCTCGCAGGAAGCGTCACCACCGAAGGCTGCACCGCATGAAGAATACGCGCCGCCTCTTCGCACACGTACGCCCTGACATACCCCGCGCCCATCCTATTCGCCGCCGAAACCGCGAGAATCGCAGCCCCCACGAAAGCCTCGCTTCCCACCACGAGCTCGCACACGCCGCGCGTGTACTTGTTGTCATCGAGGCGAGGGAACGGCAAAGCCCTCGCTGCTTTTTTCGACGTGATCGACTTCATGGCGCGCACCTTTCACTCATCGCTCGTGAACCTCGGTCGCTTTTTGCGCCGTTGCGCTACCGAGGTCATCGAGCATGCCCCGCATCTCTTTGAACTGCTGGGCGAGTTCGGCCTTGACATCGCGTCGGCGTTCGCGCTCCACCTGAGAAGCCTCGGTGATGGCAACGGCGTTGGCTACGGCAACGCTGTGCGTATAGGTGAGAGAAAGCGGGATATCAAGAACGCCCTGGTCTTTCGCCCTTGTCGCCGCTTGCCCATGCAAGGCGACGGCGGGCTTCCCCCGGCTATCGCGCACAACCTCGACATCGGTCATGCGCATACCGTCTACGAGAATGCCCGAGCCAAGCGCCTTGCACACCGCCTCTTTGGCCGCGAAGCGCGCGGCATAATGCGTCGTAGGGTTCGCCTTGGACTCGCAGTAGGCGCGTTCGCCTTCGGTAAAAACCTTCGCGGCGAACGAGGGCGTGCGCTCCATCACACGACGCATGCGCGCGATTTCTACGATATCAACGCCGAGGCCGACCGTCATAAACATTCCTTTCGTCTTTTCGCCATTGTACTCCAGACAAAAGGAACGACCTGCAGAGACAGGCGAAAAACGACTTCCTGAAAACTATTCCACGGTCACGCTTTTCGCAAGGTTGCGGGGCTGGTCCACATCGCAACCGCGCGCAAGGGCGATGAAGCGTGCGAACAGCTGCAAGGGAACGCTCGCTGTAATGGCGCTGAAGCAGTCACGGACTTTCGGTATGTACATCACGTAGTCGGCGTGCTTCTTGATCTCTTCGTCCCCCTCAGTAGCAAGAGCGATGATGAGCGCACCGCGCGCCTTGCACTCCTGGACGTTGGATATGACCTTGTCGTACGTGGGGCTTTTCGTCGCGACCACGATTACCGGAAAACCCTCGTCAAGCAGGGCGATCGGCCCATGCTTCATCTCTCCCGCCGCATAGGCTTCAGCATGGAGATAGCTGATTTCCTTAAGCTTCAAAGCTCCTTCGTAGCAGATGGTGGAACCTACGCCTCGACCGATGAAAAGGGCGTTGTCGGCGTCCTTGCACGCAAGCGCCGCCTCTTCGATGGCGCTCGTGTCCGACAGAATCTGCTCGATCTGCTGGGCGGTATCCGCCATTTCACGGAACAGCATGCGAATCTGGGCCGTTGTCAGGCCGCCGCGAAGCTGGCCGAGCAGCATGGCGAGCAGCGTCAACGCCGCAACCTGGCCGAGGAAGCTTTTCGTTGCCGCCACCGATATTTCTTTATTTGCCTTGATGTAGATGACGCCGTCGCTTTCACGGGCAACCGGGCTTCCCACCACATTCGTCACGCCGAAGACCTTCGCACCTTTGATGCGCGCGTCGCGAATGGCCGCAAGCGTATCGGCGGTTTCGCCAGACTGCGACACGGCGACCACCAACGTAGAGGGCGTGATGATGGGATTGCGATAGCGAAACTCGCTTGCCACCTCCACCTCGCACGGAATGCGGCTCCACGCTTCTATGAGATTCTTGGCGATAAGCCCCGCATGGTAACTCGTTCCGCATGCGATGATGTACACACGGTCGATCGCGGCGAGTTCGTCGTAGTTCAAAGACAGCTCGTCGAACTGAAGATGACCATTGACCATGCGGCCCGCCAAGGTGTCGCGAATGGTACGCGGCTCTTCATGGATTTCCTTAAGCATGAAATCGGGAAAACCGCCCTTTTCCGCCGCGTCGATATCCCAATCGACATGCGTGACTTCCGGAGTCGCGCTGCGCCCTTCGGCATCGAAATACTCGACAGAGGCCTCCCCGCCTTCGCACGTCAGCTTGGCGAACATGCCGTCATCGAGCACGACGACATCGCGTGTCTGGTCGATAAGCGCAACGATATCGCTGGCCACAAGCGCGCCATGAGGGCCTTTGCCCACCACGATGGGGGAATCTTTACGAGCGCATACAATAACGCCGGGCTCGGATTCGCATACGACAGCAAGGCCGTATGCTCCGGCGAGCCTGTTCGTTGCCGCCCGTACCGCCGCAAGGAGGTCTCCGCGGTAGGCCTCTTCGACAAGATGGGCGACTACTTCGGTGTCGGTCTCGCTCGAGAAGATGTGCCCTCGGTCGATGAGCTCTTCTTTCAAGCTGGCAAAATTCTCTATGATGCCGTTGTGAACAACTGCGATATCGTTCGCGCATCCCGTGTGCGGGTGGGCGTTGCGCTCGCTCGGCTTGCCGTGCGTCGCCCAACGCGTGTGACCGATGCCGCAAACGCCCTGTATGTCCATGGATTCAACCATCGCCTCAAGACCGGCTACTTTGCCGACCTTGTGCTTGACGTTGAGGCCGGCCTCGGTCTGCACGGCAATACCGGCAGAATCGTAACCGCGGTATTCCATGCGCCTCAAGCCGCGAAGGAGGATTTCTTTCGCCTGCAACGTGCCCGTATATCCGATGATTCCGCACATAACGAATCCTTCCGCAAATCAAACCCGCGAGCAAACGTTCGAAAAAGCAAACGCGGAGAGTTTAGGACTTTGATAAAACGCTCGGAAATTCGCAGCGGCAAGCGGCACGATGAAACGGGTTCTCGGCATGAAGAAGGGATTTTATGGTTGCTTTATGCATAAGTGTAATCAATGCCGTTCCATTTATGCACAAAGGCATCGCGCATTGCGAAAAGGCTCGAAAAATCGCCAGGCAAACGAAAGCCCGAACAAAGAAAAAGCCGCATCGAACCAGGCGATGCGGCTTGAGCTTTGCGAAATGAAAATGCAACGCTTAGGCGTTTGCCAGCGGAGAAGGAACGCTGTATACGCGAGAGGCATATTCCCTGTCGAGGTCGTAAAGGGCCTTGGCGTCGGAGCCGAACAGACGCATCTTGGTGATCATCTCGTCCGCGTTGGCCTCTTCTTCCATCTGCTCATCGATGAACCAATCCAAAAACTTCATGCAGCGATAGTCTTTCGCCTCGACCGCGGCCGCGTAGATGTCGTTGATGAGCGCGGTAACGTACTTCTCGTGCTCAAGGGCGGCCTCGAGCGGACCCATGAAGTCGGTAAAGGCCTTGTCGGGCTGAGCAATGGCGCCAAGCTTCAGCTTCTGGCCGTTATCATGCAGATAGTTGCGGAAGATGAGTGCGTGATCGCGCTCTTCTGCAGCCTGAATCATGTAGTAGTTCGCGTATCCGGAAAGACCTTCTTCCTCGTAGTGATCGGCGAACGACATGTACAGATATGCGCTGTACAGTTCGGCGTTGATCTGCTGATTGATGAGCTCGTACACCTTCTGATCCATGATGCGGTTCCTTCCTTCTGCAGGCCGTTCGGCCCCATCGTCCAACAGGTATATTGTACGATGCGGCGCCAGCTAAACCGCAAGCATCAAAAAAACAGCACGGGGAAACAAGGCCTTCACCTGGCGCTCCAAGCAGGATTCGCTCGACGACCATGCGGGTCGAAAAGGCGCGATGAGAACGCCCCCTCGGTCGCCTACTCGATGATTTGGACGCCTATACCGATCAGCCCGGGGCCGGTATGCACGACAAGCGCGGGGGAGATTTGCTCGAACAAGATTTCCTCGGCGTTCGGCAAAGCCTCCTTGGCCTTTTCGAGCAAAGCGCGCGCCTCCTCTTCCGCGCCGCCGTGTACCACCGCAAAACGGTACCTCGATGCGGCGCCCACGTGCTTCTTCACCAGCGCAAGAGCCTTCTTCAGCGAAGCCTTGCGTCCGTGAGCCTTCGCAATGGGAACATACACGCCCTCTTCGTTGCACGTAATGACAGGCCTGATATCAAGCGTCGAACCAAGTGAATACGTGACCTTTCCGATGCGCCCGCCCTTGTAGAGGTATTCGAGAGTATCCACGCAGAAGAAAGCGTATGTCGACTCGGCATAACGGCGGGCTCCGCGAACCACCTCGTCGAACGAAGCGCCCTGCTGCACCATGCGAGCAACCGCAATCGCCGTCAAGCCCGACCCAAGCCCGATATTCTTCGTATCCACGACTTCGACGTCGAGATTCGGATACCCCGCGGCAACGCTCTTGAACAAATCGTGCGTTGCAGAAAGCCCCGACGAGATGGACACGACGACGACATGCGTCACGCCCGCCGCGACAAACTCATCGAACGCCTCCGCCACATCCGACGGAGAAGGAGTGGACGTCTTCGGGATCTCTTCGGCGAAACGCGCGTATACCTCATCGGGCTGAATGTCCACGCGATCGCGATACGCCGCATCGCGATAGTTGATATGCAGGGCGATGACGCGTATTCCCAGTTCTTGCGCAAGACTCGGGGGGACGTCGGAGCACGAATCCGTCAGTACCGCGATTTTTTGCATGGTATCCATATTGTCCTTATCTACAGCCTATCTAGTTTTTAATACTAGATTATGTGTTAGCCTATATTGTGTCAAGCAATGTGGATTTTAGAAGAAGCGAGGCGCACCCTCCCAATGCAGCGAACGAAACCGACGAAGCATTGGTAAGCTTGCCTCCATGAAAGACGCCATGAACACTGCACACGAAACACAACGAAGCACCGGCACGTGCCCTGCAGAAACTCGACACGCCCACCCATGCGGCAGCGATGAAGAACAGCTTTTCGTTGCCCATATCAGCGGGCTCCACATCCCGCGCTATGCGGAACTGCCCGACATAGAGCTTTATATGGACCAGGTTCTCACCTACACCGACAATCAGCTTCGCCCCCTGTTTCCCAAGGAGGAAAAGATCCTGACCTCGTCCATGGTGAACAACTACGTCAAGCAAAAGCTCATTCCCACGCCTTTGCACAAGCGGTACGGTCGCGAGCATCTTGCCCTGCTCATCTTCGTCTGTCTCATGAAACGAACCGTACCCATCTCGGACATTCAGCGGCTTTTCGCCATCCAGAACGCAACCTACCCCGTCGAACGCGCCTACGACTTCTTCTGCACCGCTGTGGAAGAGAGCCTGCGCGGGCTTTTCAGCGGATCGGTTCGCGCCGACGCCCTCGGCGAATGGGAGCTTGAAAAACCCCGCGGGTTCGCTTTCGCTCTTTCGTTTGCAAACGGCAGCGAACTCACGCCTGCACGAAGGCTTGTCATCTCCGCCGCAACAGCGACGGCAAACAAAATCTATATAGAGAAATGCCTCGAATTCATGGAACTGGACCTTAGCAAGGACGAACAACAGTGAGCAACGAAAAACGCAGCGAGAACAGCATCGACGAGACGGTCGAGCGCACCTACGAGCGGCTGGGAGAGCGCATTCGAAAGCGGTTCTCGGACAAAGCCGTCGCGCGAGACATCGTCACGCTGGGAGGGATGACGGAAATATACTGCGCGGATCACCACGACCC
>USEQ01000008.1 GCA_900553655.1 uncultured Slackia sp.
ATGAACACGTCTTCGCGCGTAAGGCCCGCATAGCCCAAAAGCTCGGTCAAGTACTTGCCCGCCGCCCCGACAAACGGCTTGCCTTGCAAGTCTTCGTTCTTACCCGGGGCCTCGCCTATGAGCATAACGCGCGCCTCTGGATTGCCGAACCCTGGAACAACATTGGTCCTGCCTTCGCACAGGGAGCATCTACGGCATGCGGCAACCTGGGACGCAATGTCGTCGAGCAGTGCGGCGGAAGATTCGCCTTCCTGGGGAACGATCGTCGCAAAATGGTCGTTAATCATGGTCATCGCAAATACACCTTCGGCATTCTCAGGGACAAGGCGCAGCACAGTTCGTGAGGTATAGTGCCCACCACATCGCATAAATCCTCAATAGTCACGGAAACGCCGTTTTGCGCGCCCACCAGAAGCACCTCGTCTCCCACGTGCGGATCGAGGCGACGATGCGTTCCGTGGCTGCGCAAATCGACTTCGAACATGCACTGGTCCATGCAGATATTGCCCACCTGACGGCAAAGATGGCCATCATAGATGATGGAAGTCCTGCTTGACAAGGCGCGCGCATAGCCGTCCGCATATCCAACCGGCACGGCGCAAATTTTCACGCTTCCGGGGCTTCGGTAGTGCATTCCGTAGCTCACTCCTTCACTCATAGGCGGCATGTTCACCGCCGTGATGCGAGCATGGACGCTCAACGCTGGACGGAGGTCGAAGTACCCCCGGGTTTCAGGGCACGGATGGAAGCCGTACATGGAGATGCCCAGGCGCGCCATGTCCATATGCGTTTCCGGATAGCGCAAAAGCGCCGCAGAATTGGCGCAGTGCACCAGCCCGGGATTAACGCCGATTTGGCGAAGCGACGCAACGGTTTCCTTGAAGCGGCGCAGCTGCATATTGAAATCGAGAGTCTCAGCACAGTCCGCCGTGGCGAAATGGGTAAAAGTGCCCATCTGCTCGAGGGCCCGATGAAAGGCTATCTGCCGAACGAAATCGACCACCTCGTCGAAACGCACGCCTATGCGGTTCATGCCCGTATTAATGGCGAGATGGAACGGCGCACGCAATCCGTGCCTGTCAGCCTCTTCGCCATATGCTACGGCGAATTCGCTCGTATACACCGAAGGCATGAGGCTGTAGCGAAGCAGAAGCGGCACCGCAGCAATGGGAGGTTCGGAGAGAATCAGGACAGGCGCGTCGATGCCCGCCTTACGCAGCTGAATGCCTTCGCTCACCGTAGCGACAGCCAGCTGCGCCGCCCCTGCGGAAAGAGCCGTTCGCGCAACCTGCACCGCCCCATGACCGTATGCATTCGCCTTGACAACCGCCATCAAGCGCGTGCCCGGGGAAAGACGGCGTTTCGCGACGGCGACATTGTTGCGAATGGCGGACAAGTCTATCTCGACCCAAGACCAACGACGCTGCGGCCCCACAATAGCATCGAGCTGCTCCGACGAATACGCGCCGCAATCTTGTGCATCGGCAGCGCGGCCTTCCGACCTCGCGCCGGTATGTCTCAACAAATCGGAGAAATCCTGTCCGACCGCTCCGGAAAAGGCGTTGAACCCCACTGCGTTCCTTCTTCCTTACATCCCTTCGAAGGCCCATCGCTACCCAGCGAAGGCGAAACCGCGAACGCTTCGCCCCTTCGAAAAGGCATGCCCCAGCCACTTCGGGGCATGCAGACTACTTCTGCGCCGCCAGCTTACGCGCGTACAAGGCATTGTTCGCCTCGAGCCAGCTTTCCACCGTGCCGGTGTCGAAACCGTCTTCTTCGGAGATGACCAGTGCATACATCTCCTCTTCTTTCAGCACGGCATCAAGAGCGTCGGTAAGCTGGATTTCACCGCCGACTCCCGGCTCGACGTCGGCAAGAAGCTCCATAACGCGGGGACTGAGCAGATAGCGGCCGAAAACGGAAAGATTCGAAGGCGCATCTTCCAGCTTGGGTTTTTCCACCAGGCCGTCCACCTTCCAGACCCCCTCCTCGACCTGCGAGCCGGCGATGATCCCGAAGCGGCTCACCTGGTCGTCGGGGACGGGAAGCACGGCGATGACGCTTGCACCGCCATGAGCCTTCGAGATTTCGAGCATCTTCGGGCAGATGTTGTTGTCGGGAACCAACACGTCTCCCAGAAGCACGAAGAACGGCTCTCCCGCGGATTTCTCCGCCGCACAATGGATGGCATGGCCCAAACCGAGGGGCTCGTCTTGATATACGTACGAAACATTGAGATTGCCCGCGTGCTCTACCGCATCCGCGAAGACGTCTTTGCCCTTGGAGCGAAGCGTTGCAACCAGATCAGGGTCGGGCGTGAAGTGCTTCTCGATGGAAGTCTTCTCTCGACTGTTGATGATCACCACTTCGTCGGCCCCCGAAGAAAGGCCTTCTTCGACCACGTACTGGATGGCAGGGCGGTCGACGACGAGCAGCATTTCTTTCGGCTGTGCTTTCGTAGCCGGAAGGAAACGCGTACCCATGCCCGCTGCGGGAATCAGAGCCTTCATGCATGTCTCCTGTCTATCGAAAAAACGCAGCGCCCCGAAGGGCGCCCGGCATGCGCCGACAAAACGACGCATGCGGCAAGCAGAGCCTGCCGCATTCATTATGACGCAAAAGGCCCGCCAAAGACGGGCTCCTTTGCCTATTTTACTTCAGCGCGTCAACATGCTCTTCGAGCGCTACGAGTTTCTTCTCGGTTCGCTTGAGCTTGGTCATGATGAACACAACATAGCCGCACAAGACCAAGAAGATGAGAGCGTATGCGGCAATGACGAACGGAGCCGCGCCAAGAACGGTGGAGTAGATTTCTGCCAAAACGGGATCCATAGTTAGTCCTCCAGTTTATCCTGAATACGAGCGAGCTTCTCTTCCATGACCTGAGCGCGCAAACGCAGGCGATACAAGCCGAATGCAATCAAGGCAAAACCCGCCATGCCGAGCATGAGAGGCAGCAGCATCTCGGGAGAAAGCCCCGAGTCGGTCCTGAAAATCACAGGGTGCACACCCGACGGAATCAAGCGCGTGACCAAAAAGCAGATGGGCACGTCAATGAAGATCAGGATGCCGAAAACGCTTGCATAGACAGCCCGGCGCTCAGTGTCTTCGACCGCGTTGCGCAAGATGAAATAGCCGAAAATCATCAGCATCAAGATGAAATACGTGGTGAGGCGAGGCTCCCACGTCCACCAGACGCCCCACTCGAAGCGCTCCCACATCTCGCCGGAAGCCATCGTGCACAACACGAACACCAGCGCGATTTCCGTAGCGACGCGCGCACGCGTATCGTAGCAGGCGCGCTTGGTCATAAGAAACCTGATGCCGTAGTAGGCCGTGAAGACCAACGCCCCGAAGCTCGCAATCGCAACAGGCATGTGCCAATAGAAAATCTTTTGCGAGAGCAGCAGCTTGTTTTGCACCATGACGCCGCCGATGAGCGCGGGCTCATTAACCGCCGCTCCGTTGACCAGCGGGGCGATGGTGAAATTCAAAACAAATCCGAGCGTCGCAAGCAACGCCCCGAGAGCGAGCGCCCATGGCGCCACGCGATCGATAATTCCCCCGATCGCAGGTTCTTTGGCCTTTTCTTCGTTGGCCATACCAATCCTTTCCCTTAAGCGCTTACCACGAAATCGTACAGCACCCACGATATCAAGATCATCACGATATCGTAGCCTGCCGAGAGAGCCATTGACGTCACGAACGTGTCCATGAACCCTTCCGGAGCGCACATGGCGCATGTCGTCGCCGAGACGCACGCCCACAGAAGCGGAAAAAGCAACGGAATAAACAGCACGGCGAGCATGACGTCTTTCCCGCGCGTGTTCATAGTGATGGTGGAAAGCATGGTGCCGACGCCGGCAATGCCCACCGTGCCCGCTAAAAGCGGCGCGACCATAAGCGGCCATGTCGGCGCGGCCCCCACCTGTCCGAGGAACAAAAAGAAGAACAGCGGCACGGTGACCACGGTGACCACGAGAAGAAACACCAGATTGGCCGTCGCCTTCGCAAGAAAGATTACCGAACGGTCCATGGGGACGAGAAGAATGCCCTCGAGACACCCCTGCTCTTTCTCGTGCGAAAAAGAGCGATTCAACCCCAAAAGGCTCGTGAACAGAATCACCGCCCACAGCAGGCCGCCGGCCATCTGCAAGATATCGAGCTCGCTTCCCGCTTGAGCAAGCGCCGCGCCATAAACCACAAGCACCAAAAGCGCATAGAGACCCATGGACGTAAGCATGTCCTTGGTATGCAGCTCCTGGGAAAGGTCTTTTTTCAGAAGAGCCACGTAATGAGCCCACGTGGAAGGTTTCTTCATAGCAACGGCCATTACGCCACCCCCATACCGACGGTTTCGCGATAAAGCCCTTTGAACTCGTCGAAGTCGAGCTCGTCTTTCGGCGCGCATACCATCACGCGGCCTCGGGCGAGCATCATCGCATGCGTGCAGGCGCTGAAGCCTTTCTGCAGGTCATGGCTCACCATGACGAAGGTTCGCTCTTCGCGCAAGCCCCCGATGAGCTCGTCAAATATCTCGACGGCGTGCGGGTCGAGGCCAGCATACGGCTCGTCGAGAAACACCACATCGGGGTCGTTAATCAGTGCGCGGGCGATGGAGAGACGCTGGGTCATGCCGCGCGAAAACGTGCGCACCATATCGAATCGGCGGTGGTCAAGCTCGACTGCGCGAAGCAGCTCGCGCACGCGCGCCTCCGGATCTATTATGCCGTACAGGCGCGCCACGAACATCATGTTCTCCATCGCGGTCAGGTCTGGATACAGCATGGAATTGTGCGATATGAGGCCGATATGGTCGCGTACCTTATCGGGATCTTCCTTAGCGTCTAGTCCCATGACGCGAATCGCTCCTGAAGTGGGACGTGCAAGCGTCGAAAGCATGCGCAGCATGGTGGTCTTGCCTGCGCCGTTCGGACCGAAAATGGAGAGAAACGCTCCTTGCGGCAGAGAAAACGACACGTTGTCTAAGGCCTTGCGGTCGCCGAAGACCTTCGTGAGCTTTTTCACCTCAAGCGCAAGCGGTTCTTTGTCCAAAGCATCCGCCATCTTCATTCACTCCCCTACGCTGTTACCTGCTCGCGTGCTTCTTCCGCATTCGACGCGCCGTCGGCGCCTTCGCCGCGGGCTTCCTTCTTCGAGAACGCCTCGCCTTCTTTGCGACGGCCGAACAGGGCGATGGCCGTGCCGAGCATCAGAAGCGCGAAGCCGACCCAGGCAAAGCTTACCAGCGGGTTCACGCGCACGTCCATGGAAAGGTCGCCCGCATCGTTCACGCCGCGATACACAACGAAGAGGTCTTCGGTCGGGAAGCTGATCACGCTAGCGTTGAGCTTGGTCTGCTGCGTAGAAGCCACCAGTTGAACCGACGGGTTCACGTGTCCGACATATGATCCCGTGTTGGCGTCGTACACGTCGAACTCGACGCGATACAGAATGTCGTCGCCGTTCGGCATGGTCTCTACATCGCTACCGGTGTAGCGCAGCTCGTAATCGTCGATGACGAAGTTCTCCGCCGTATCGGCCTCCTCGTCGAAGGCCACGTAATCGGTCTTCTCCGTCACGAACATGGAGGACCCGATAAGGCCCACCAGGATGATGGACATGGCGAAGTGAGCGATGTAGCCGCCGTACTTCGAAGAATTCGAACCCAGCATCCCGAAGAATGCCGCTACGGGATTCTTGCCCGTCGCCTTGGCCCGCTTGGACGCGGCGCGCGCGATCATGAAGAGCGTGTTGAAGAACAACAGGCTCGCCACGGCGAAGCCGACGACGGCAAGTCCGTTGTAATACCACACAGGGCCTTCGGACAGCAGCTCTTCGGCCGCCGTAACGGCAGCCTGGGACGCGCCCTGTGCAGAGCCGGCCTGGATAATGGCATCATACGCCGGATACAGCGTGGTCGCGAAATAGGCGATCAAGACGACGAAAAGAACGGCAGCGCAAATTGCAGGAACCTTTGCCAGACGGAAAAACTCCTTGCGATCGGTTTTCGTCCAGGCAAGCAGCGGACAGACCGTGATGATGAAGCAATAGACAATACCGAGCGGACGCGCGATGGCATCGTAAGTGCCCGCAGAAAGGCTTTGACCACCGAACGGAAGGAAGGTCGGCAGGGCGCTTGCCACCGTGAGGTAGCACAAAACGAACGTGAACACGATCATGATCACGTTATTGAAGTAATACGCGGCCGCCTTCGACGCCATGGACTCGATCGCATCGTCGGATGCAAACGACTTCCAGCGAATGGCCAGGCCGACAAGGCCCACCAGCACGGCGACGACGATAAGTCCGCCGAAAAGCATGAGCGACACCGGGTCGCCCTCGAACGCATGGACGGACTGCACCACACCGGAACGGGTGATGAACGTTCCTACCACAACGAAGGCGAACGCGAGACATGCGCACATGACGCTCCAGCGCTTGAAAGCGCCGCGCTTGCGATAGACCGTGAAACTGTGCACGAGCGCAAGCGCAACCATCCACGAAAGAAGGCTCGCGTTCTCAACGGGGTCCCACGCCCAATATCCGCCCCAGCCGAGCACGACGTACGCCCAGATGGCGCCAAGTCCGATGCCGATGCCGAGGAAGAGCCAGCTGAACATGGCGTAGCGGCTCGAACGGACAACCCATTTCGCGCTTGCATCATTGACGATGAGCGCGGCAATCGCGTAGGCGAACGGAATCGTAAGGCCCGCATAGCCGATAAACAGCGTCGGCGGATGGATGGCCTGAGCCCAATGCTCGAGCAGCGGGCTCATGCCGAGGCTTGACGCCATGGCCGTAAGATTGCCATTCGCATCCACGTAAGGCGAAGCCGTCGCAATGAACGGCATATTGCTTTCGGAGAACAGGCATACGGCGACAAACGCGGTCAAGACGAGATTCGAGACGAAAAGCGCCATGCAATCAAGATCGTCGAGGTTCTTCATGGCGCGAACGGCCACCACCACGTTGAAAATCGAAATCAGCCACGCCCAGAACAGCAGCGACCCTTCACGCCCGGCCCACAGACCGCTGAAGCGATAGAGCACGCCAAGCGCGCCATCGGCATCCGAATGCTCCATGAGAACATACTCGATGGACATATCGCCCGTCATGAAGCAAAAGACCAGGATGCCGCAGCATACCGTCAAGGCAACGGCGGTGAGGATAGACGCCACGCAACCGCCCCACGAGGCCGTCTCTGCCGCGCCGGTCTTGCCGGTCTTTTTAAGAATGCGGCCCGCAAGCAGACAGACCACGGAAACAACTACGCCTGCAAACGCAACGACAAGTCCTATCAATCCGAAAGTGGACATGCACTATCCTTCCTGCGCGACATCGGTCGCAACAAACGAACCAGAATCGGAAAGCGAGCCGGTGATGACGACCGAGGTGCCGTCGACAATAACATCGGGCAGCGCGCCGTCGAACTCGACGGGAACCTGCAGCGTTGCATCCTGGGAGTCGGCCACGACGAAGCGAGGCTCTCCGGAACCCGCCGCCGTCAGCGTGCCCTCGCCAACCACGCCTGCAAGCTTGACCGTCGTGTCAACGATGTCATCGCCGTATTCGAGCAGGCGGGAGACCGACAGAGCGTCCGTAGCGCTTTCGTACTTAGAGGGGCACTTCGTCACCAATTCGCTTGCCACCAACTCAACGCCTCCGTCGGCAGAAACCAGCTTTCCCGTGCAGATGGCCGTTACGCCGTTGCCAAACGTAGAGGACGCCGCCCCGTCATAGCTTACGCGCAGCGTCTGGGACTCATCCCCCTCTGGATCGCAGATTTCAAACGTAAGGACGTTGTCTTTCGTGGCAAAAGAATTGTCGACCACGTTTCCCGAGACCTGGACACGGTCGGAATCGTGCGCTCCGCTCAACGCGTCAGCAACCGTGACGGTCTTTGCGGCGCCTCCGCTTCCCACCACGGCCAAGACGATTGCCAAAACCACCACGATCACGCCCGTTACCACAACGAGCCTGCGCTTGGTTTTCGTATTCATGCTCCTGCTCCTTCAACACTCGCCATGACCGACGCCGGACAACCGGACGTCAGCCGTCAAGGGTGCGCCGCGCATGCAGCGGGCAAACGATGCGACGGCTTCATCACGCCGCAGCATCCCAGCGTGTCATTATCCAGCAGAAGAGCCCGTCTTGGCAGGCGGGCTCTTCGTACTACACATGGCTCAGGCAATGTACGTCAAACGCAGTATGCCTTCATTGGCTGCACGCGTCGCCATGCAGGACGGCGTGCGCCGATTAGCGCGCATGCGCGCATGCTTTTCCGGGCTTAAAGCGTGGAAAGCTTCTTGGCCTCGGCGGTGGTCAGCCAACCCTCGGGAACGGGAGCGCTGCTGTGGCACTGCGTGCAGTAGTTCACAGACTGGCTGTGCGCCTTGTGGCACTGGCTGCATGCATATTCGCCGTGCTGGGCAAGATGCGGGTTGTAAGTGGAATCGAGATCTGCGGTTGCAGCCTCCAGGTCGGCACGAGAAGTGATTTCCTTGCCGTCGTCGGTGACATGGTGGCAGTCGCCGTTGAGGCAGAACTCATCCTCTTCGATGCCGCGAGCCTCGACGAGGTCAGCCAGCTCGCGCTCTTCAAGGATGGTCTGACCAACCTTGTTCTCGCCAGCAACCTCATAGCTGCCGGTCACCCAGTGCATGCCTTCGGTAATCTGCTCGCCCAGGGTGGGAACATGGCAGCCGAGGCAGTTGGTGGTTTCGCCCTCGGTGGTGTGACCGTGATAGTAAGCCATCATGGCCATCTTGTCGGACTCTTCGGTCAGCTCGTTGCCGTACTTGTCATGAGAGCCGTCGATGTAGCTCTCGGCATATGCGTCCATCGGCGTATGGCAGATGGCGTTGCAGAAGCTCGGCTGCTCATGCCAGACGAAAAAGCCCGCACCTGCGGCAACCAACACAACGGCAACAACGCCCACGACGATGGGCCACTTCTTCTTGCCGCTCCTAGCCTTCTTGGCATCCTTGGCGGGTTCCTCGGTCGCAGCGACGTCGGTCTTGGTTTCCTCAGCCATGGATACCTCCTTTCTCCTATCTTCCTTCTTCCTCCGTATTCCGCATACGATTTGGAGGGGATGCGTCCAAGGAACCGTGAGATAGTCCGATTTCGGCAACCATGGGTTAAAGCGTAGGCGAAATACAGGGATGACTTTAACACACATCCTTCATAAGGAACCCAGAATACCCTCACCCATTTAGGGGGAAATTACAACTTTTAGCGTATTTCCGGGTCATTTTTTCACCATTCGCCGTCAAATTGCGCCAACGACGGAAGATACTTCTGGTCTGGCGAGAATCTCGGAAACAGCAGAGTCCCATGAAGGAAGCGCGAAGCGGGCCGTGATACACGGATGATTTCGGCCGAATGCACAAAAGGGCGAGTCGTGTCGGCCAGAACGAAAGCCCCCCGCAATAGCCATGCACGTTTTCTATCAAAACGAAATCCCATCCGCTTTGCGGCGGAAAGCCGCCACTCACCGCCGCGCCGCGATAGGAAGGTCTTTCTCAAAACGGGCGATGCAATCGCTAGAGTTTCCTTCCTATATAGAAGACGTAACCATTCGGCTTGAGGAAGGAAATCGGTAGCAGAGCATCTTCTCGAACCCTACGCCGTCAATCGCGCCCTCGCACCAAATGAAATCGACGCTTTCCACCTCGGCGTCGAGCCTGTCCGCCCTGCACGCCGCGCACGCGACCCATCATGGCAGAGTCGACAAAAGATTGCAGGTGCGCAGTCATCGCCGCTTGCACCAAAGGAATCTCCGCGCTGAGCACAACGAGGACGACCCATATCCTCCGAAGCATATATGCGATATCCGTTCTTCGACCGCTTTACGCTCAAAAGGCCATTCGCCTCCCTATTGCGCAGCACATCTATCGATACGCCCAGATCAAGTCCCCGTCATACCCCCCCTAAACGCAAAAAACGCCGCTCTTGCGAACGGCGTTAAAAATCATGGTGGAGATGAAGGGGCTCGAACCCTCGACCCCCACGTTGCGAACGTGGTGCTCTCCCAGCTGAGCTACATCCCCATAAACAGGCAAGACAGTATTTTCCTACCAAGCGTTGCTCTTGTCAAGCATAAAACGAAACGCAAATACAAAATGGCAGACGGCTGAACGAAAACCGTCTCGTAAACGCACTCGAGCAAGAAGCGATTCATGCCCGACCAAATGCGCACAACGAGCGCAGCTTCCACATGCGGCCTAGAAATCCTCGTTCTCTTCGTCCTCGTCATCAATCAAGATGGCATGAGCGCCCGGCTCTTCGCTGTTTTCGACAAGCGTTTCGAAGATGGGCTTGCCCGTCTCGACGTCGAAAAGTTCAACCATGCCGGTAAGGACATCGACATACTGGTAAGACTGACGAGCTTTGCGGCCACGTTTGCGATCGACCTCGAGAATGAACAGCGACGGATGAGCCTGCATAAGAATGCCCTCGCATTCGACGACCTTAGAACGGCCCATGTTCGCACGAACCTTCAGGCGCGTTTCGATGCGCTGCTGAAGTTCTGCGCGAATGTCATCGACAATACGCGCGCGCTTTTCAAGTTCCATATTGTTATATTCCTTCGCTTTAACGTGAGTCAGTGTAGCTGAAAATGATATCACGTCTGTCAAAGGAAATTAAATATCTGCAGGTCAAATTCACATTTTGCAGACAAAGACGCCAAACAGGGCCTCGAAACGCTTCGAAGATGCGATAAGCACTTGACTCGCGCAGGACGCATCACCTCTTCAGATGGGCTTCGCAGCACTCCGGAACACAAGCAAGAAACACGCGCCCGAGCTCGATGAATTCATCGAGCGTCAGGCTCTCTCCGCGCCTGCGCGAGTCGATACCGGCGCGCTCCAAAAGCTCAGGCAGAAGCTCGACCACGCCAGCGGCCGATTTCCGGCCCGAGAAAAACGTCTTCATTGAATTGGCGATCGTCTTGCGCCTAGTGGCAAAAGCCGCATCCGCCATCAAAGAGGCCGCCGCAATCTCGCGATCGTCTATCGTCAAGTCATCTCGACGATCGAGACGGATGACCGCGGACGTGACGCGCGGTGGCGGAAAAAAATTGCCGGGAGACACCTGAAACCTGCCAGTGGCTTTCGCAATAAGGTTCAACTTTACAGTGTAAGCCGCATAATCCTTTGTGCCGATTTTGGCCATCATGCGGTCAGCAACCTCGCTTTGCACCATCACCGTTGCGCTCTGGATGCTCTTGAAACGCTGGAAATAATCGAGCACAAGCGTCGCGGCAACGGCATATGGGAGGTTGGCAACGAATTTATTGGGAGCAGTCCCCGAACGAGCCGCATCCCCGAAAGCCTCTTCGAGATCGCCTTGCGTAAGCTCGAGCGCATCTTTCGAAAGAAGCGAAAAGGTGTCGAAATCCGCACAGGTTTCGGATAGAACAGCAGGAAGGTCCGTATCGCGTTCCACCGACAGTACGCGGGCTGCGCGCGGCAGCAAGGCAACCGTCAGCGTGCCGATACCAGGACCCACTTCAAGGACCGCATCTTGCTCGGACACCTCGGACAGCTCGCAAATCTTTGCGATGACGGCGTCATTGACAAGAAAATTCTGCCCGAGAGCCTTTTTCGTCGCCAAGCCGTGCCTCTCCAAAACGGCGCGCGTAGCCGAAGGCGATGCCAGATACGATACGCTTCCCATAACTGCCTTTCTTCTACCGTAATACAACGAACCCCGACATCCCTCAGCGGAATGTGACGAGCCCTAAGATTCCGCAACAGCTTCGGAACCCTCAAGGCCCTGCGAAAAAGCGGAATGATTTCAGCATCCCCGAACGCTGCGTCCGCCCAAACTCCCATGCATACTAGGCTATCCACGGCTGCCGAGCAATGAGCTATCTGCGGAGCCTTTCTTCGAGAAGAGCATCTTGCCCTCTTCCTCGAAGCCTTGCCCCCATCCGATGCGGTCGACAACGTCTGCCAGGAAAAACCCCGCCGACCCAAAAGCCGATTTGACGATGGTGAGCAAGGGCTCATAACCGAACGGGTCTCCCCCCGCACCGATGACATGCAGCACCACCGGCCGTTTGACCTCGCTTGCGCGATCGTGGCAAGCACACGGTCCGATCCGACGCTCCCAATACGGCTGCAATCGATCGAGCACGCACTTGAACTGGCCCGTAGGCCCGGAAAAATACACCGGGCACACCAACTGAATCTCGTCCGCCATATCAATCAGGGCGTAAAGCTCTTGCATGTCGTCTTCTATGATGCAGGAGAAATCTCCGCGACACCCTTCGCAACCGATGCATCCCGCCACGTTTTTGCGTGCCAGGTCCCACCTGAACACGCTTGCCCCCTTCGCCTCAAAATCATCGGCAAGCAGATCGGCATAGCGAGCCGAAACACCCGACATACGAGGCGATCCGCATATAAGCAGGGAGCGCTTCAGAGCATTTTCTGACATCAAAAACCTCCCTGCGTCGCAACGCGCTGCCATGCCGTTGGCTCGCGGTCGAGCAGCTCGAGCGCATTAGCGTGAAGCCGGGCAAGAAACTCCTCGCGTTCGACGCCAGGCATGATGCCGCGCGTCGATGCGAGATATTCTGCCACATACAGCGTGAAATCGGGACCGCACTCGATGCCGCGAAACGGCACGGGCGCCATGTAGGGAGAATCGGTCTCCGTAAGCAGGCGGTCAGCGGGAACAATCCGGGCGGAAGCGCGCAGATCGTCGCTGCGGGAAAACGTGACCGCACCGCCGAACGCCACGTAGCAGCCGCGACTGATCCAGCGAACAAGCTCCTCGGGACCGACGCTACAGCAATGAAGCAAAACTCCCGCTGCCGGCCAGCCTTCTTCCTCGAGAATCGCAAAGCCGTCATCGTGCGCGTCGCGCATATGCAAAATGAGCGGCAGCCCGCTTTCGTGAGCGAGCTCGACCTGGCGGCGAAACACGTCGCGCTGTACATCACGAGGCGAAAGGTCGTAGTGATAGTCCAGACCAACTTCGCCGAGAGCGCACGTGAGCGGATGGGCCAGCATGCGACGAAGCGACGCCTCCACCTCGCCGCTCCAATGAGACGCGTTGTGGGGATGAACGCCTGCCGCCACGCGCACCTTGGGAATG
>USEQ01000009.1 GCA_900553655.1 uncultured Slackia sp.
TGCCCTACGCCTGCATCATCAATTCCCGCAACCATTCCGCCGGCGCTGGAGCCGCCGCCGTCATGGGCTCGAAGAAATTGAAGGCGCTCGTCGTGCGCGGTAGCCAGCCCATCTACGTGGCCGACCCGCAAGAGGTGGCCGACCTGTCCGACTACATGCTGCGAGAGATCGTCGGCTCCAACAACAACCACGTCGTGCCCTCTACCCAGCAGGAATGGGCGGAATTCTACGACGAAGGATCCCGTTGGACCGCGCGCGACGGCCTGACCTGGGCTCTCGCCGAAGGCGGCCCGATCAACACCGGCGAGCCCAAGCCCGGCGAGCTTAACACCGTCGGCTATCGCTGCATGAAGTCCACCAAGGACCTCGGCCCTGCCGCCGAAAAATATACCGTGAAGATGAACGGCTGCCACAGCTGCCCGATTCACTGCTACTCAGACCTGCGCGTCGAAGCCGCCGAGGGCACCGCGGGCTTTGAGACCGTTGGCAACACCTGCGCCGCCAACTTCCCCGTATCCGTCTACATGAAGAAAATCTTGGGCCTCGACATTGCCGACGACGAAAGCGTCCTGTGGGATATGACCACCCAGGCAACCATGGACAACCTCGGCCTTTGGTGCAACTACGCACAGCTCTACCGCGACATTGCCCATTGCTATCGTGCGGGCGTCTTCGAGAAGAACCTTCCCGCCGAAGAGTACGCTTCCATCAACTGGGCCGGTTTTGAAAACGACTCCAAAGACCCCACCGTCATGGTTGAGATTCTGACCAAGATCTCCCAGAACGACTCCGAGCTCTCTAAGATCGCCTACGGTCCTTTGGTTTGGTGCGAGCGCTGGAACGACCAGGAATGGTTCGACACCGCAACGTCTACGCTCATCAACTATCGCGGCTGGCCCGTCCATCATGCAATCGAGTGCTTCGGCCAGGTGGGCGCCGTGTACAACATGATGTTCAACCGCGACGACATGATTCATTCCGCCGTCAACTTCCAGGGCTGCGGCCTTCCGTGGGAGATCAAGCAGCAGATCGCCAAGGAGGTCTGGGGCAGCGAGACCGCCATCGACCAGAACAAGAACTACACGCCCATGAACGAGTACAAGGCCAAGTTCTGCTGGTGGAGCATCGTCACCGACGTGCTTCATGACTGCCTGACCCTGTGCAACTGGGTATGGCCGATGACCATGTCTCCCAGCAAGTCCCGCGACTATCGCGGCGACTTGGACCTCGAGGCCAAGTTCTACACCGCCGTCACCGGCGAGGAAATGACCCGCGACGAGCTCTACAAGCGCGCCGCCTCCGTCATGACGCTGCAGCGTGCCAACACCGTGCGCGGCATGGGCACCACCGACATGCGCAACGAGCATGACACCATCACCGAATGGGTGTTCACGAAAGACCCTGACATTCAGCCCTTCACCGCCGGCACCGACAAGATGGAGCGCGAAGACTTCCAGACCGCTCTTGGCATGGTGTACAAGGAATTCGGCTGGGACGAGAAGACCGGCGCCCCGACCGCCGCATGCTTGGATGACTACGGCATGGGCGACGTCAAAGACGAGCTTGCAAGCTTGAACCTGCTGTAACGTTCGCAAGGCCCCCGGAATGTCCAGGGGCCTTCATCGCTTCGGATGCTGTTTTGCGCAGGCTAGCGGGCTTCGCGTCGCTTGGCCTGCTGCCAGAGCTCCTCCATCTCCTCCTGGGAAAGCTCCGCCACATCGCGACCTTGCGCCCATGCCGCCCCTTCAATGAACGACCAACGAGAACGAAACTTCGCACAAGTGCGGCGAAGCGCGCCCTCGGCGTCAACGCCGCGCCAACGCGCAACGTTGACCAGAGAGAATAAGACATCGCCAAATTCCAGCTCCGCCTCATCGGGCGTAGCGGCCGCCTTGAACTCGGCTATCTCTTCTTCCACCTTCGCCCACACGTCGGCTTCGCACTCCCATTCAAACCCCACGGCAACAGCTTTGCGCGAAATCTTCTGCGCCTGCATAAGAGCCGGAAAGCTCGTCGGCACGCCCTCAAGCAGGCCCGCTCGCTCGCCCGATTCGGCATCGGCGGCCTGCTTTTCCTTGAGTTTTTCTGCATCCCAAATGCCAAGCACCTCGGAAGCGTCTTGCGCCGCCGCATCGCCGAACACATGAGGATGGCGGCGAACCATCTTCGCATCTATATCTCGACACACGTCGTCGATGTCGAACTCTCCCGCATCGGCGGCAATCTGGCTTTGCAGCACAACCTGCAGCAGCACATCCCCAAGCTCTTCCCTCATATGGGCAACGTCGTCCGCCTCAATTGCGTCAACTGCCTCGAAGGCCTCCTCAATCATGTTGTGCGCAATGCTACGGTGCGTTTGCTCGCGATCCCACGGGCAACCGTCGGGCGCGCGCAAAGCAGCAATCGTTGCAACGAAAGAATCGAATTCTTCATGTTTTGACATGGGGTTTCCTTTCTTGGCACATATGCCTGACAATGCGAAAAGCCCTCCGCCGCGCATGCGCCCGAACGGTCAGATTGCATGGGCTTCAACGTCTCGCCATGACGCGCGGGTCAGACGCGGCGGCTGCCGAACAGGTTGCCTTTCAAGCCTGAGAATCAGACGACAAAAACAAGGCGGCATAAAAAATCGCGACGACACACGCCGTCGCGATTCGATTGTAGCGGAAAAGCCGCACAGAAGCCCTATTTGCCAAAGCGCAGGGAAACGCGCTGGTCGCGCAAGGAGCAATGCTCGCACATCGAGCAATTCACCCCGAATTCGTCGCACGCAAGGTTGGCGTCAAGCCATGCAAGGTCTCGGCCTTGGCGAAGGAAGAAATCGCCCACCATGGCACGAACGGCCTCTACCGCCAAATAGGGCCGCGTGACGCGGTCGGCGGGCATCTTGCCCAGCTCCCGCTTTAGATCGGCCACGCTCACGCCAAGCGCTTCGTCCACCGTTTTGCCCTCGATCAAAGCGGCGATCAGACTTGCCGAAGCAATAGTGGCAATGTCTCCGCGGCAACGAAAACCCGCGCGTTTTATCAGCAGGCCATCTTCATCAATCACGCAGAAAAGCTGAATCGCACGCTCCCCGCGCTTCGACATGCCGGTCATGCTTGCCGCATTACAGCCTTCGGGGATGCCTGCGCGCCTATGGTCTCCGGCCAATTCGACAATTCGCTCGGAGTACACGTCCATGTGCTCTTCGGGATCGACCTGGTAGATGTCCCGCGTGCGAATGACACGCACCACCACATCGCCGAAATCGTGCTTCGGCGGCTCGGTGTCAGAAAAGTCAATATTGCCGTGACCGGCGTAATCGTACATGTGAAGCCTCCTACATGTTTGCGCGGCGCTCAACCGATTCCCATTCGGCCAGCGCTTTCGCCTGCGCGTCGCTGAGATAGTCGGTCGAGTAGAAATACACATCCCCGTTGCTTGCAGAGCAGCTTTTGATATCAGGATACAGCCCGGACTCCTGCGCAATGCGAAACGCCTCGTCAATACGCTCGTCAGTCATATAAACCGGGCGGTTTTTCAGCGATGCAGCCTTAAGCGGACGAGGATAAATCTTGGACTCGTTGCGGGCGTTGTCCACAAGCGTCATAACGTCATCGTCCTCGGCGGCAAGAAACGCCCAATGCGCAAACGATTCGCTCATCATGTCGGACGAATACAGATACACCGCCGTGCCTTCGAGCACCTTGATGTCGTCAAGATGCCATGCGTCGTCTTCGGGGTCGGACGGCTCGGAGCTGCAATCTCTGAAATCGACGTCGGCCGTGGCGTCGTTTTCGTGGTCTTGCGCCTCGATGATGGTATCAAACACCAAGTCGGTGAACTCAACGGGCTCCATATGCTCGGGCGTCAAGCCTGCAGCCTCCCAGTATTCCTCCGTAGTCAGCTCGCCAGCGCGCGAGCGGCTGCGAATGTCGGCAAACACCGTCTCAAGCGCCTGACGCTCGAAGTAGGCCTCGCGCTCGCCAGGCGTCAACGATTCAAGATACTCCTCGTGCTTGCGGCGCTCCTCTTCAGGATCGACCAGAGCGGACAAATCCTGTCCGGAAAGTATGGAGGATAGAAACTCCTCCTCCGGAGTCATGTCCGTGCCCGCTGCCGAAACAAAATCCTGGCCAGGCTCCAAAACCGCTTCGTCGCACGCAGACGAAGCGGCCTCTTTGCAAGTCTCATCCATGAACGCCACTCCTCTTCTTTCGAAACCCGTCGGAGATACAGCTTCGACGGGCATCGATGACACAAATACTTCGACAAGCATGCCCTACGCAAAAAGTAAGCTGTCCCCTCTTTGAGGATAATGTCCCCTTTATTTCAGGAAGTCGCACGCCAAACGCACCTGCCATCGCAAAGCGTGTCCAATCGCCACGGTGCCGGCGCAGCGCTACCAACCGCCGCAATGCGCCAAAGCGGCACCAAACGCTGCGCGACGCCGCCGTGCGCCAGCAGACTTCCCATTCGTTTCTGCAGGTGCGCCAAATTGATGCAATACAAAACCGTCCGAAACCGCGCGGCTTACGCTGTCCTGCCTTATAATGAGCACGTCCAAAAGGGGAGGGAACAACCGTATGCCACAAAACGACGCCGTTCGGCAGTCAGCGGCTTCCATGTCGCAGACCGTCTTGGCTCTTGCGCCCACGGTGCTGGGGCTTATGATTGCGCGCATGGGCCTTATCGTTTCCGCCTATGGAAGCTATTCGAGCACCGACCAGGGAATCTACACCGACGGAAGCAGCATCCTTGCCATGCTTCCGCTTTTCGTCTTGATGTGCGTTCTCGGCAAAACGCGCATCAAGCTAGTCAAGAAGCATATCTTCGTGCTCACCTCCATAGCCATCGCCGTTCAAGCTGCGTCCGTCATCGCCCTGGGCGTCGTCTTGCTCACAGGCAACCCGCCCGAGATTCTTTCCTTCGGGCTGTCCGCGATAATCACCCTTTCAAGCTATCTTTCCATTTTCTATTGGCTTCGCCGGGCACGCGGCGCGTCTTCGTCTTCGGCCGTAACCATCGCTTTCGGGTCGCTGCTTTTGAGCGAACCCCTTATCTATCTCGCCTCTTTGATGCCGCAAGGCGTGGCGTGTCTTGCCGTCGGGCTGCTGATGCTTGCCCAGTTCATCTGTCAAAAATATGCACGGCGCCGGCCGCTCGTCGAAAACATCCACGCCGAAACAACCCCGCTTGGCTACTTCGGCTTCGCAGAACGCATGATTGATGGCGTAAGGCTGCTTGCCATTCTTGCCCTTGGCATGCTGCTCCTGTCGTTTGCCGTAGGCATGCTTCGATGCTTCCCCGACGGAAGCCCCATTCCGTTTTCCCCCGCCACGCGCGTTGCCTATATGGCCCTTGAGATGCTGTTGTTCGCGACACTCATCTGGCAATCGTTTCGCGGGTCGCGCTCGGTTATGACCACCAGCATTTGGGTCATTCTCGAAGCATCGGGCGTCATTGCCCTTATCTGCTACGCGTTCTTCCCACACAACCTTGCAATCGGCGCCACTTTCACCACCGTTTTCAACGCGGGCATGACCGGCTTCATGTGGTATCTGGTCGTCGCGTTTTCCAGCTTCGGCAACCGCGACCCGTATTACTACGCCATCGCCGGCTGGATGGTGTTTATGGTGCCGCGCGCCATTGCCCGCATCCTCATGGAAGTGGCACCAGGCTCCATGGGAGACACGCCGCTTTTCGCAATTGTCGCGGCACTGATCGCGGCAAACGCCCAGCTGGTTTCCGTGCAAATCATCTGGATTGAACGCACGGTTTCCAACGAAAAAAGCTCAGCCACCGCAAAAAGCATCCAGACCCTACTTGGCCTTGACGACGCGGTCAAGGAAGATCACGCCAGCATCCGTCGCGCCCTTATGCAGAACAATACAAGACAGATGCAAAGCCAGTTTTTGCTCTCCGACCGAGAGACCGAGGTTCTCACGCTGTATGCAATGGGCCTGACGCAACGAAAAATTGCCGAGGAACTGTGCATTTCCCCCGGCACCACGCATACGCACATCAAGCGTATCTACGCAAAAACGGA
This sequence comes from uncultured Slackia sp., assembly GCA_900553655.1. Lineage (GTDB taxonomy): Bacteria > Actinomycetota > Coriobacteriia > Coriobacteriales > Eggerthellaceae > Slackia. The sequence continues at coordinate 6,032 of USEQ01000009.1, forward strand.
CCTGCATTCGCGGCAAGAGATTCTCGACTACATTGAACGCTACACGGGCTAATGCGACGTGAACGCGATGCGAGCACGGAGCGGACGCACCGCCTGAAGAAGCCGCGCAACCCGCGTGCGGCGTTTTGTATGCCATTTGGCATCATTTGCAAATTTCTTCTTGCAAACACGCTATTGAATGGTATCTTGCGTGCAGGTGATAGGGACTCGCAGGGGGCGAGCTCCCGTTGTGTACGTGTACAAAAGGAGTGTGTCATGCCTCATCCTGTTCTTGAAACCGACGAATGCATTGGCTGCGGCATCTGCGTAGACGCTTGCCCTCAGGGCGTTCTTGAAATCGCCGGCGGCGTTGTTGTTCTTGAGAACGAAGATGCCTGCGTCGCTTGCGGCGACTGCGTTGAAGAGTGCCCCATGGGCTGCATCACCGAGATTGTCGAAGACTAACTCCGCAGCCATTTCATAGCGCATAACTTTGAAGGCCCGCTGGCGAAGGCGGGCCTTCGTGCGTTGTGGAGCTGTGTTGATTTCGTTTTTCCCGCAAATATCCAGAACACCTCTGATGCTTATTGGCATAAAGAATGAAAAAGTGACCCAGGGCGATTGCGGTTAGAAGGTTTCTATGGGATACTAAACGGCACCATTCAAACGAATACGCTTCGCTTAATCACACCTTAAACACCGCACGAGCGAAAGGACCGCCACCGTATGGCCACCAAACTTTCACGCACCGCATGCCCCATTGAGGCAACGCTTTCCCTTATCTCCGACAAATGGAAGATTCTCATTCTGCGCGACCTGCTTACGGGTACCAAGCGGTTTGGTGAGCTCAAGAAATCCATTGGCAGCATTTCCCAGAAAGTCCTCACGTCCAATCTTCGCGCCATGGAGGACGACGGTCTTGTCGTGCGCCAGGTGTATGCCGAAGTTCCGCCGCGCGTCGAATACACGCTGACCGAACGAGGAGAGAGCCTGCGTCCCGTCATCGACGCCATGCGCATCTGGGGCGAAGAGCACCAGGCGGAGCTGGTCGCCGAAGAAGAGGCGGCAAAATCCCAAGACTCCTAAACTAATACGGCGAGGATCGAGGCAAGGTCGAAAAAGCCCGCGCCATATTAGCCGCAAAGAAAAAGAGGATCCCGTGCCCCGTCAGCCGCGCAGACAAACGGTCTTCGCACCCGTTCATCGCAATGAACGCTGCCCTCCGTTCGTCGTGAAAAAGGTAATCAGGGGTTCTCGGGCAAGCCCTGTTTGAGTTTTTTGAGCAGAGCCCAGTCGCGCTGCTTGAGCCTGACGTCCTCCAAATCACTCTCAAACGAAGAGAAGGCAGCATACAGGCGCCCGAACGCGAACCCGAACGAATCGGGAACAAACGACTCGCGATACGCCTCGGTGAGCAACGCTGCGGAGCCCTCATCGACAACAACTAGCACCAACGGATCCAGGCCTTCAACGGCGGAAAAGACCGAGGCGCGATCAAGCGAGGACGTCTGAAGAAAGACGGGGTCGGGCGCGCCAATTCCCGCACAAGCCGCCCTCAAGGCCGTCACCGCCTCCTCCGGAAGCGGCAAGGAAGTCACTACGCAAGCCTCCGCGTCGATATCGCCGTCTATGGCGGCCGCAAACGCAAGCAGCGACTTCTCCTTGGCTTCTTCATACATGTTATTTTTAGCAGGTTTTTTCACACCGCTCCCTTTTTTCACCACGACGCGCTAGAACCATATATCAATAATAGGTTCAAAGAACAGCAAGGCGCAAATTTGCAAGCAAACGGCGCTGCGCACGCGGAACCGCCGCGGTGCTCGCACAAGCAGAGTACACGCGCCGTCGCATTGCGCACATTGAAGAAAAGGAGCGAACCATGTGCACCAACGGAATCAACACCGCTCAGTTCGAGCAGATGATCGACCAGATTGACGACCACATCAAACTCGAGCGCCGCTGGGCTCATAACCTGGGTCATCAGGCGGAAGATGCCGGATACCAGACCGTTGGCGCAAAACTCCATGAGGCCATGACAGCGCTCGACTCCGTCCGTGCCCTGCTCGACGATGCGAAAGACGCCCTCGAAGACGACGCCCGCGACGCAAGCGGCGTAACCGTAGAGCTGGTGTAGCCATGAGCCGAGACCTCATGAGGTTCTCAGTCGCCATGCCGGAAGACCTCCTCATCCGATTCGATGCGCTCGTGGCCAAACGCGGCCTTGCCAAAAATCGCAGCGAGGTCATCCGCGACCTGGTACGCGACGCCCTCATCGAAGAGGAATGCTCGCTTCCCGGGGAAGAAGTCATGGGCACGCTCACCATCGTGTTCGACCACCACACCGGCGATGTCCGCGACAAGCTCGACGGCATCCAACACGATTATTTCGAGCAAATCGTCACGTGCATGCATGTGCATCTTGACGCGCATACCTGCATGGAAGTCATCATTCTTCGCGGCGAAAGCGCACTTGTGCAAAGTATCGCGAACATCATCCTTGGAACAAAGGGCGTGACCCACGGCCATCTCACCATGACCACCACAGGCCATGGCCCCTACACTAACCAGGGAGAAAAAGCCGCACGCGCGTGGGCGCACGAGCATCCTCATGCGCCGGCGAGCTCCCCGCTTTACCCTGCTCACTGACAATCCCCGCGAACGGGCAGACGAAGGCACCGGACAAGCGCCCAAAAGAGCAGGCAAAGGCTTCGAAGCCCGAAGAAGCCGGGCCACTTTAAGGGATCTAAACGTCCTTGGTCCCGCCCGCCCCGAAAGAGCCGGGCGGGCCTCCTGCAGAGCCGCCGCCGAGACAACCTATCTACATACAACGAGGAGAAACCATGAAAGAAGCCCTCGACATCGAAGTGCACGGCATTGTGCAAGGCGTGGGTTTTAGACCGTTCATCTATAAGATCGCCCGACGCCACCTCATCAACGGCTGGGTTCTCAACGCCACCGCAGGCGTATTCATCCACGCCGAAGGCGAGTCCAAAGACATCGATGATTTCATCATGGAAATCTCCGACAACGCGCCTGCGGCATCCCGCGTCGATGAAATCCTGATGAAGGAAGTCCCGCTGGAAGACTTCGAATCGTTCACCATCCGCTATTCGGACGAAGCCGCAGCCGAGGCAACGACGCTCGTGTCTCCCGACCTGGCAACCTGCGACGAATGCGCCGCCGAGCTGTTCGACCCCGCAAACCGTCGCTATCACTATCCTTTCATTAACTGCACGAACTGCGGCCCGCGCTTCACCATCATCAACAAGCTGCCCTACGACCGTAAATACACGTCCATGGCAGCATTCCCCATGTGCGAGCAATGCGCGACCGAATACGCCGACCCCGAAGACCGCCGCTTCCACGCCCAACCCGACGCCTGCTTTGAGTGCGGCCCCCATCTCATCTGGCGCACGGTCGACCACAGCGCCAATGCACAAGAAGACCTCGAGCGCGTCAAGGCCGAAGAGTCCTCTTTCGCTGAAAACGGTACCGCGAAAGAAGGCTGCATCGCACCTTTCGGCGTAGACCTCAAGGCGTCCGACGCCATCATCGACGCGGCCGTACGCATTCTGCGAGAAGGCGGCATCATTGCCGTCAAGGGGCTGGGAGGCTTCCATCTTGCCTGCGACGCGCGCAACCGCGAGGCCCTGGCCACGCTGCGCGCACGCAAACACCGCGGCACCAAGCCACTAGCTGCGATGTATCCTACGCTCGATGCCCTACGTGAAGATTGCCTGGTAGGCAACGCCGAAGAAAGGCTGATCACCGGCGCTCAGCGCCCCATCGTGCTGTTGAAAAAACGTGTCGGAGCGCATTTCGCCGAAGGGCTCGCCGACGGCTTGTCCGAACTAGGCGCCATGCTTCCCTATACGCCCTTGCAGCACCTGCTGCTTGCGGCCTTCGGTGGCCCTTTGGTCATGACCTCGGGGAACCTGCATGACGAGCCCATCCAGACCGACGACGACAAAGCCTTCATTGTCCTCCACGACATTGCCGACGCCTTCGTGGGCAACAACAGGCCCATCCGCTGCCGCTTCGACGATTCCGTTGTCCGCGTAATCAAAGCGGGCAGCGCAGGAGAAGCCGTACAGATGGTGCGGCGCGCCCGCGGATATGCGCCCATGCCCGTACCCCTGAAGCGCAAGGCCGAGAAGAACGACGCACAGTCCGTGATTTTCGCCGCAGGTCCCGAGCAGAAGAACACGTTCTGTCTGCTACGCGGAGAGAAAGCTTTCGTCAGCCAGCACATCGGCGACCTGGAAAACGCCCCGACCTATGACGCATGGCTCGAAGCAAAGAGCCATTACGAGGCGCTTTTCGAGGCGCAGCCTGAAAGCATCGCCTGTGACCTGCACCCCGAATACCTCGCCAGCAAATGGGCCGCAACCGCGCACGAAAACGGCACGCCTCTGTGCAAGGTGCAGCACCATCACGCCCATATTGCCGCCGTTATGGCGGAAAACGACCTTGACGAAGCGGTCATCGGTGTCGCTTTCGACGGCACGGGCTACGGCGCTGACGGCGCAATATGGGGCGGAGAAGTCATGCTATGCAACCGTACGGATTACGAACGCTTCGCCAACTTCTCGTACCTCCCCCTGCCGGGAGGCGCTGCCGCAATCAAGAACCCGCTGCGCATGGCGTATGCGGCGCTTTGGCAATACGACCTGCTCGACCATCCTGCAGCAGCGCGTGTCGTAGAATCGCTCGGCGAAGCGGCCGATGTGTGCGACCGCATGATCGAGCGCGGCATCAACTGCCCCATGACGTCGAGCGCCGGCCGTCTGCTTGACGCGGTCAGCGCGCTTTTAGGCATATGCGAGCAGCCCACCTACGAAGGCGAAGCCGCTATTCTCCTTGAAGCGGCGGCAGAGCCGAGCAGTGAATCGTACGAAATCGCCCTGGTGAAGAACACGGCGACCGAGCAGAGCACCGCGCACGATACGAGCGTCGTCCTGCTCGACGCCGAACCGCTGTTCCGAGCCTTACTCGACGACATGCAGGCAGACGTGCCCGTGACAATCATGGCGGCGAAGGCCCACAACGCCATGATTGCCGCCATCGTCCAATCCTGCCTGGTTGCGAATGCTGCATACGGCATTTCAATCGTCGCACTTGCAGGCGGTGTGTTCATGAACCGCTTCATCACTGAGGGCGCGATTGCCGCCCTTGAAGGCGCTGGATTCACCGTTGCCCTTGGCAAAGAGCTTCCACCCAATGACGGCGCCATATCATACGGTCAAGCAGCCGTGGCGGCGGCACGCGCCAACCAGCAAGCATCGTAAGCGCCGCCCTGCAGCCCTGTTCCAAGAAAGGACCCATCATGTGTTTGGCAATTCCCGCAAAGATTGCATCCATTGACGAAAACAACCTGGCCACCGTAGACATCCTGGGCGTCACGCGCCAGGCGTCGATTGATTTGACCCCCCAGGCTCAGGTGGGCGACTACGTGCTGGTTCATGCAGGTTTCGCCATCGAGGTGGTGTCTGAAGAGCACGCCCAGGAAACGCTCGACCTGATTCGCGAGTTCCCCGAACTTGCCGACGTGGAAACGGCATAGCCATGATTGACCAAAACAGCTTTAAAGACCCCGTGCTTGCCCGTGGACTCATCGAGAGCATCCAGGCCCTTGCGCCTGAACAGGCAACCCTCATGGAGGTGTGCGGCACCCACACCGTGGCCATTGCGCGCAACGGCATTCGCGACCTCATGCCCGAAGGCTGCCGCCTCGCGAGCGGACCGGGATGTCCCGTTTGCGTCACCAGCAACCACGACATCGACGCCGTCATTGCGCTCGCGCGCATTCCGAATGTGATTCTGACCACCTTCGGCGACATGACACGCGTCCCTGGAAGCACGTCTTCCCTGCTGAAAGAGCAAGCCGATGGCCGCGACGTGCGCATTGTGTATTCGCCACTGGATGCGCTTACCATCGCCAAAGAAAACCCCGATCGCCCCGTGGTATTTGTGGGCGTGGGTTTTGAAACCACCACCCCGCTCGTGGCCATGGCCATCAAACGCGCGGCGGCCATGGGTCTTGAAAACTTCAGCGTCTATGCCGCGCATAAGAACATGCCCGGCGCGCTCGACGTGCTGATGGGAGATCCCGACCTCAAGGTTGACGCACTCATCCTGCCTGGCCATGTAAGCACCATCATAGGCGTGAAGCCCTACCAATTCCTCGCCGAGAAATACGGCATCCCCGGCGTTGTCACGGGATTCGAGCCGCTCGACGTGCTACAGGGCATCGCTATGCTCATGCGCCAACTGCACGAAGGGCGCGCGGAAATCGAGAACGCTTACGCACGAGGCGTCATGCCCGAAGGCAATCCCGTAGCCTTAGCCGCGATCCACGACGTATTCGAGACCTGCACCGCCACCTGGCGCGGGCTGGGTCCGATTGAGGGTAGCGGCTACCGCATCCGCGAGCAGTACGCGCAATTCGACGCGCTGCGCCGCTTCGACCCCGAAATCGAAGAGACCCGCGAGCCGCGAGGCTGCCGCTGCGGAGACGTGCTGCGCGGCATTATGGCGCCGAACGAATGCCCCCTGTTCCGCACCGTATGCAGCCCCGAAAATCCCGTGGGTCCGTGCATGGTGAGCTCGGAAGGATCGTGCGCGGCGTATTACCGATACTACTGATATTTCGAGCACCGACCGAATGCCTTTGCAGGCCGCCATGCGCAAGAGATAAAAGCAAGGAGCACTTTATGAACGACGAAACCGTTTTGCTCGGACATGGATCCGGCGGAACCATGATGAAACGCATCATTGACGATGTCTTTGCGGCCTCATACGGCAGCGAAGAGCTGGCGCAGGGCAATGACGCTGCCGTGCTGCCCGCTCCCACGCCGGGCGAGCGCCTTGCCTTTTCCACCGACACCTTCGTCGTGACGCCGCACTTCTTCCCCGGCGGCAACATCG
>USEQ01000010.1 GCA_900553655.1 uncultured Slackia sp.
TCTCCTTGGGAAGGCCGCACTGGTACATTTTGAGTTCAGGGCCGACGACGATAACGGAACGGCCGGAATAGTCGACGCGCTTGCCGAGCAGGTTCTGACGGAAGCGGCCCTGCTTACCCTTGAGCATGTCGGAGAGCGACTTCAGCGGGCGGTTGCCGGGACCGGTGACGGGACGGCCGCGACGACCGTTGTCGAACAGGGAGTCCACGGCCTCCTGGAGCATGCGCTTCTCGTTGTTCACGATGATCTCGGGGGCGCCGAGGTCGAGCAGACGCTTCAAGCGGTTATTGCGGTTGATGACACGACGGTACAGATCGTTGAGGTCGGACGTGGCAAAACGGCCGCCGTCGAGCTGGACCATAGGACGAAGATCCGGCGGAATGACCGGGATAACGTCGAGAATCATGTCGGACGGGCTGTTGTCGGACTTCAAGAATGCGTCGACGACCTTCAGTCGCTTGATGGCCTTGGCGCGCTTCTGGCCCTTGCCCGTTTCGATGGTCTCTTTGAGCTCTTCGGCCACTTTCTCCAGGTCCATGGCGTCAAGCAGGTCGCGCACGGCCTCTGCGCCCATGCCGCCCTGGAAGTAGTCGCTGTAGTTGAGGCGCATCTCGCGATACAGCGCCTCATCGGGAACGAGCTGCTTCGGAACGATCTTCAAGAACGTGTCGAAAGCCTCCGAACGAAGTGCCTTACGCTCGCTGAACTCCTCGTAGATATCGGCGATTTCCTCGTCGACCTCCTCGGGGCTCATGCGTTCGTCCTCGTCGATTTCGTCGATGAACTCATCGTCCTCGGGAACATATTCGGTTGAAAGGCGACGGGTGGCCTCGATGAGGCGGTCGCGCTCGGCGTCCAGCTCTTCGAGGTCTGCCGCAAGCTCGTCACGCAGCTCTTCCGCGTCTTCTTCGCGCGCTTCTTCGTCGATCCACGTCACGATGGAAGATGCGAAGTACAGCACCTTCTCGAGCTCCTTGGGAGCAATGTCAAGCAGGTAGCCCAGACGGGACGGAGAGCCCTTGAAGTACCAGATATGGCTCACGGGCGCGGCCAGCTCGATATGGCCCATGCGCTCGCGGCGAACCTTGCTACGAGTTACCTCAACACCGCATCGTTCGCAGACGATGCCTTTGAAGCGGACGCGCTTGTATTTGCCGCAGGCGCACTCCCAGTCCTTGGTAGGACCGAAGATTTTCTCGCAGAACAAGCCGTCCTTTTCAGGCTTGAGCGTGCGGTAGTTGATGGTCTCGGCCTTTTTCACCTCGCCGTGAGACCAGCCGCGGATATCCTCGGCGCTGGCGAGGGAAATACGCAGGGCGTCGAAATTGTTAACGTCGAATTCGCTCATTTATCGCTCTTCTCCTTCGCCGGTTTCGGTATCGGTAGCGCTCTTGGTGCCGATGAGGCTTTCCACATCGGCGTCGGCGCCGCCCAGAAGGTCATCGTCCATCAGGGAACGCAAGTCGGCAGCGATGTCCTTGAGGGCATCCCCTTCTTCTGCCTCGGTCTTTGCCGCATCGGCCTCCACCATCGACTGAACGGCGTTGACGTGGCCCCTCGTCTCCATGTCGGCGGCATCGAAGTTGATCGTGTGCTGGTCCTGAGCGACCATTTCGACGTTAAGACCCAGAGACTTCATTTCCTTCATGAGAACCTTGAAGGACTCGGGAACCTCGGCATCGTCGATGTTGTCGCCCTTCACGATGGCCTCGTACGCCTTGACGCGACCCGCCGTGTCGTCGGACTTGACGGTCAAGATCTCCTGCAAGACGTTGGATGCGCCGTAAGCGTACAGCGCCCACACCTCCATCTCGCCGAAACGCTGGCCGCCGAACTGGGCCTTGCCGCCCAAAGGCTGCTGGGTGATCAAGCTGTAAGGGCCGGTCGAGCGGGCGTGAATCTTGTCGTCGACCATGTGACCCAGTTTCAGGATGTACGGGAAACCGACGGTGATCTGCTCGCGGAACGGCTCGCCGGTGCGGCCGTCGTAAAGCGTGGTCTTGCCGGTGACGGAAAGCTGCGGGACGAATTCATCGCGCGCCTTATCGCCGTACTTCTCGTGGTTGAGCTTGATGAGGTTCTCGTTCGCCTTTTGGATGACGTCCACGATCTCGGGCTCGGTCGCACCGTCGAAGACGGGGGTTGCGACATAGGTCGGGCCCTCGACAGCGGCGGTGGCGTTCTCGTCGTCAGAGAAGCCCCACTTCGCAGCCCAGCCAAGGTGGCATTCGAGCAACTGGCCGACGTTCATACGGGAAGGAACGCCCAGCGGGTTGAGCATGACGTCAATCGGAGTGCCGTCAGCAAGATACGGCATGTCCTCGACGGGCAGAACGCGGGAGATAACACCCTTGTTGCCGTGACGACCGGACAGCTTGTCGCCCTGCTGAACCTTACGTTTCTGAGCAATGTAGACGCGAACGAGCTCGTTGACGCCCGGAGCAAGCTCGTCTCCGGCCTCGCGGCTGAAGCGATAGATGCCGACAACGCGGCCGCCTGCGCCGTGGGGAACCTTCAGAGACGTATCGCGGACCTCGCGGGCCTTCTCGCCGAAGATGGCACGCAGCAGGCGCTCTTCTGCGGTCAGCTCGGTCTCACCCTTCGGGGTGACCTTGCCCACCAAGACATCGCCCGGGAAGACCTCTGCGCCGACGCGAATAATGCCGTCGGCATCCAGGTCGGAAATCATGTCCTCTGAGATATTCGGAATCTCGCGAGTGATTTCCTCGGGGCCGAGCTTGGTGTCGCGCGCGTCGATTTCGTATTCGGAAATATGAATAGACGTGAGAAGGTCTTCGGCAACCACGCGCTCGGACACGATGATAGCGTCCTCGTAGTTGAAGCCTTCCCAGGTCATGTAGGCAACCATGAGATTCTGGCCCAGCGCAAGCTCTGCGTGGTCGCAGCTAGGACCGTCAGCCAGGACATCGCCCGCATGGACCTCGTCGCCCTTGCGCACGATGGGCTTGTGGTTGATGCAGCCAGACTGGTTGGAGCGCTGGAACTTCGGAACCAGATATTCGCCTTCGTCGTTGCGGATGATGATGGTGGAGCCGTCCACGTAGTCAACGACGCCAGGATTCTGAGCGACCAAAACCTCGCCGGAGTCGACGGCGATGCGATGCTCGATGCCCGTGCCGACCAGCGGAGCATGGGGACGCAGCAGAGGCACAGCCTGACGCTGCATATTCGAACCCATGAGCGCGCGGTTAGCGTCGTCGTGCTCGAGGAAGGGAATGAGCGACGTTGCGACAGAGGTCATCTGACGCGGGGAAACGTCCATGTAGTTCACGGCCTCGGGAGCGACCTCGTCGGGCTCGCCGAAAACGCCGGCGGGGTCGCGCGTACGGCAGAGAACCTTCTCAGCGGGCACGAACACGCCGTCAACCGTACGACCGAACTCGCGGGTCTCCTGGTCAAACAGCTCGTTCGCCTGGGCGATTGCGTAGTTTTCCTCTTCGTCTGCAGTCAGGTAGTCAACTTCGTCGGTAACCTTGCCGTCCACGACACGGCGATACGGGGTCTCGATGAAGCCGTAGCTGTTCACGCGGGCGTACGTTGCCAACGAGCCGATAAGACCGATGTTCGGGCCTTCAGGCGTCTCGATCGGGCACATACGGCCGTAGTGGGAATTATGAACGTCTCGAACCTCGAAGCCTGCGCGCTCGCGGGACAGACCGCCCGGGCCGAGTGCAGACAAACGACGCTTGTGCGTGATGCCTGCGGCGGGGTTTGCCTGGTCCATGAACTGGGAGAGCTGGGAAGACCCGAAGAACTCCTTGATGGAGGCGACGATCGGACGAATGTTGACCAGAGACTGCGGAGTGATCTCGTCGGGCTCCTGCATGCTCATGCGCTCGCGCACAACGCGCTCCATGCGGGAAAGACCGATGCGGAACTGATTCTGGATGAGCTCGCCCACCGTGCGGATGCGACGGTTGCCGAAGTGGTCGATATCGTCGACAGCAAAGCCCTCTTCGCCCTCGTGCAGGGCGACGATGTAACGCATGGTTGCGATGATGTCGTCCTCGGTCAGCGTGGAGGAGTCGAAATCGGAATCGAAGCCGAGCTTTTTATTGGCCTTGTAGCGGCCGACCTTTGCGAGGTCGTAACGCTGGGGGTTGAAGAACAGGCCGTCGAGCAGCGTGCGCGCGGAGTCGATCGTCGGCGGCTCGCCGGGACGGAAACGCTTGTACAACTCGATGAGAGCTTCGTCTTTCGTAGTTGCGGGATCGCGATCGAGGGTACGCAGAACCATCTCGGAGCTTCCGAGAACTTCGACGATTTCCTCGCGAGTTTCCGCAATGCCGAGAGCACGCAGAAGCAGCGTGGCCGGCTGCTTGCGCTTGCGATCGATACGCACAGAAAGAATGTCGCGCTTGTCGGTTTCGAACTCGAGCCAAGCACCGCGGGAGGGAATGACCTTTGCGCCGAAAATAGTTTTGTCGGAAGTCTTGTCGCGTTCGGAGCTGAAGTACACGCCGGGAGAGCGAACCAGCTGGGAAACGACAACGCGCTCGGTACCGTTGATGATGAAGGTGCCGCGCGGGGTCATGAGCGGGAAATCGCCCATGAAGACTTCCTGCTCCTTGATTTCGCCGGTTTCGCGATTGATGAAGCGAATCTGAGCGAACAGAGGAGCCTGGAACGACACATCCTTCTCTTTGCATTCGTCGACCGTGTATTTGGGGTCGCCGAATTTGTGGGCACCAAGCTCAACGCACATATCTTTCGTTGCGTTTTCGATGGGGCACACGTCGTTGAAAGCCTCGGTGATTCCTTCTTCCATAAACCACTTGAAGCTATCCGTCTGGATGGAAATCAAATTAGGGACATCCATGACGTCGGGAATCTTCGCAAAGCTGCGACGTTCCCTGTAAAGGCTGGTGGGAGCGCAATTTTCTGCTTTGGCCACAGGTCTTCCTTCCGTTAGGGAAATAGACTATATAAGCGTAAATACGCAAACGAATAATTTAATCACGCTGAAAAATTAAGTCAAGACTTTTTTTAAAGAAGTATGAATGTTTTCTGTATTCTGTCCAAAGCACATGCAATCTGAGCTGGGAAAATGGATTGTAGGTTTCTCAAAGTTACTTAGATTTTTTCAAGCTTTATGGAGTGTATAGGGCAATCTCGCGACACCCGTACCACAAAGGGAGCACAAACAGATTCCGAGGCGTACGCGTGCCCGTACGCATGCCAGAAGTGTCAATTATTTTCGTTTTCCTGGCGGACAAAGCGCAGCCACGCAATTCGCCCCCAGATAATCCCAGGTCGCAGACCTCCCGAAATGGGCACGTTCGCCCAGCGCATCCCCAATCACCGCTTTTTTGACCATTAGTGGCGGCAATTCGCCTGGAAACCGAAAATAATTTCCACTTTCACCCTTGAAGCGGGATCTCCGGAATCAATGCGTATCGCACTCGCAGCGAAACCCCGCCGAGGTGCTCTTATCTCTTTGCGACCATTCGAGCATTTCTCGCCCCTGCCTCCAGGCAAAAAAACGACACCCCTCTCGGCCGACGGACACAAAGTGGCCGAGAGGGGTGCCGCATGCGAAATCGAAAGTGAGGCGGCAAGGCTTCGGTATGGGGAAGAGAAAGCCAAGAGAGAGGTTGCGCCCCACCTTGTTCCAATTCGCGAAAATCGACGCGAAGAAGAAGGTTGTCAACATCCGCACCTGGCAGACGCCCAACCAATCGGGGGTCCGGATGCGCGCAGCCGTGAAGGTCGCTGAGATGCGGCGCCTCGCGGCCGCGCGCCATGGGTGTCGGATTCGGGATGCAGGTTCAGAAGACGGTCGCCATGCCTGTCTGAACTCCCGACAAGTGCATAGTAATTACATATTCAATAAAAGTAAAATGAGTGTATCTTATAAATAATTAGGATTTCCTTATACCCGTTCTTATGCATACGGTCACAAGGCGCACGGCCGCGCACAAGGCAGGAGAGCTCATGCCGAACCAGAAATACGAAGCATTCGTCACCGTTGCGAAAACAGGCAGCTTCAAAAGAACCGCCGAGATTCTTGGCTACACCCAGGCGGGCGTCAGTTACATGATGAGCTCGCTCGAGCAGGAGATGGGAACCGCGCTTTTCACGCGCGACCATTCGGGAGCACGCCTCACGGCCGACGGACGCAACCTCCTCCCCTGGATACAAGACGTGTGCGCAAGCGAGCAGGCGCTGCAGACCCGCCTCGAAGAGCTTCGCAGCGTTGAATACGGAAGTTTGCGCGTCGCCTCTTTCGGCAGCATCGCCGTGCAATGGCTTCCTGGAATCATGGAAATGTTCCTTAACGACCATCCCAATATAGACTACGAACTTGTGACCTACGAAAGCCAGAACGAGATGGAAGAAGCCACATGGCGTGGAGAGTTCGACTGCTGCTTCGTCATATTGCCGGCAAAGCTCGATTTCTTCACCATCCCGCTGGCGCAAGACCCCGTATACGTGGTACTTCCGCCCAGCCACCCCCTCGCCCACGCCCCGTTCTTTCCCAAGGAGTCCCTGGCTACTGAACCTTACATAAAAGTACGAAGCAGCGACGACCACACCGAGTTCGACGCCGTATTTGCGCGCCACGAAGTAGCGCCCCGCACGCGTTTCGTCATGGACAATGACCACGCTGTCATGGGCATGGTGAACAAAGGCTTCGGATTCAGCATGTTTCCCCAGCTCGTTCTTGAAAGCGCCCCGTTCGAGCTCGCTCGCGTAGAACTTGAGATTCCAACGCATCGAGAGCTCGCCTTGGCCGTGCGCTCACACGGCCTCGCCTCCATGGCGACGAAGGCGTTCATCGAATACGTTCGCCGGTGGGTTGCGAAAAACAACGAATAGACCCTACGCGGGGATGCGCAGCGCGAACGTCGTACGTCCTTCGAGGCTTCGCGCCGTCAGCTCTCCCCCATGCGCTCGAGCAATTTCACGCGCGATGGCCAGGCCGAGTCCCGCACCCCCGCCCTGCGTGGAACGAGCACCGTCTTCGCGATAGAATTTCTCGAAAATGGCCTGCAAGTGCTCGGGGCTGATTTCGCGGCCCTGGTTTTCCACCTCAACCACAAGAAACGCGCTTTCTGCGCCCCGATTACCGCCGACATCGGTCGCCAGCGCCTCCTCGCGACGAGCGCTCACCACGACAGTCGACCCCCCATCCGCATAGGCAACGGCGTTTTTTAGCAGATTGTTCAGCACGCGCGACACTTTCTCCGCATCGGCAAAGCACTCGATCGACCCCTTGGTTCGCACCTCGATATCAATCGAACGCGCCTGGGCGGACGGGTAGAATTCGTCTGCCACCTGACGGCATAGAAGAGCAATGTCGAAATGCTGACGCTCGATGGGGATAGAACTCAGGTTGTAGCGCGTGATCTCGAAAAACTCCTCCATCATTTCCTCGAGGCGATACGATCGATCGAGCGCAATCTGCGCATAACGGGCACGCTGGCCCTCCGGCATATCGGGGGCTTCGGCAAGCAGGGTGAGATAGCCGACGATTGACGTAAGCGGCGTGCGGATGTCATGGGCGAGATAGGCCACCAGCTCGTTTTTGCGCTGTTCAGCCGCAAGCGCCGCCCGCTCGGCGTCATCACGCACACGCCGCAAGTCGGCAAGCGCACGTGCCGTGGGCGCAAGCTCGCGGGGAAGATCCGGTCCATCGCCCCTCTTCGAGAACAGTGCCTCCATGGCGTCGAAAAGGCTTCCAAAGCACCGCGTCAACCACGAAAGCGCGAACCCGACGACCACGGCGGCACCCGCCAAATACACAAGCATCGCCGCGGGAAGCCGCAAAGAGCGCACGAAGTCGTAGACTCGCAGATCCCTGTATTCCATATGGCCGTCGGCATAATAGATTTCGTTCCACATTTGCCTCGATTGCTCCTGAGAGCAGGGAGATTCAACACGCACGGCCGAAGGCGACGTTTCCAATGCCGAACAAGCTTCTTCAAACAGGGCGTTTTCGGCGGATTCATCCAAGGATTCAAGAACATCGGCCACGATAGTTTCATCCGACGAAGAGGATGAGCGGAATTCATGGGTTGCCCCGGAATTGAGACCTGCCCCATCCGATCCCGCGATGTCAGCTGCCGCAGTCGAATCCGACAACGCGGCTTCTTCGTCGGCAGAGTCGTCCGAGGCGGCCACGGCGGCGGATTCGGCAACGCCATCCGTGCCGACCGCTTCGCCCTGCTCTACCGCAAGGGCGTCTACCACGCTGCGCGCATCCGCAGATGCCTCGTCATAGAGAGCCCGATTCTCCGTCAGCATAGCAGCGTAACGCGAGATCACCGCGATGCGCGTCCGCTCGAGCGACCCTTCGAACCATACGGTATCTTCCAGTCCCGCCTCTTCCGACGAAACCGACCGCCACGGACACGCCGAAGAGATGGCATCGGCAGCGCGCGGGGCGACGAAGGCGTCGACCACCGCAAGCCACGCAGCGAAAAGCACGGTCCAGGCGACCAAGCCGACAGCCACCCTGCGAGCGAAGCCGCGGCTCAGCGTGCGAAGTTGTTCAGTGCGATAGCCCGACTGCCTTTTCATGCAGACATCCCTTTCCGACAAAATACAAAGAACTCGGCGGCTTGCCACGCTGCCGCTATTCGGCATTCATGCGATAGCCAACGCCCCACACCGTGACGATGAAAACGGATGACGAATCGATGGCCGCAAGCTTCTGGCGCACATGGCGCACATGCACCATGACCGTGTTTGACGCCGCAGCATCGGCCCGCTCGCCCCAAACACGCTCGAACAGCTCAGCCGCAGAGCGGGGCTCGCCTCCCGCCTCCATCAAAACCCGCAAAAGCTCGAACTCTTTCGGCGTGAGGGAAAGGGGTTTGCCATGAAGCGACGCCTCGTGGGATCGAGGATCGAGCTCGATGCCGCGCATGCTCAACAAGCCGCTCGGCACGGACGAAGAGGGCGCGAGCGCACGACGAAGACAAGCCCGCACACGCATACCAAGCTCGCGCGGACGGAACGGCTTGGTCACATAATCGTCGGCACCGACGGCAAAACCGAGTACGGAGTCTATCTCTTCGTCTTTGGCGGAAAGAAAAATCAGCGGCACGTTCGAGAATGCCCTGATACGACGTGCGAGCTCGTAGCCGTCCATGCCTGGCATCATAATATCAAGAATCACCAGGTCAGAAGGATTTTCCTTCATCATCTCGAGCGCTTTGCGGAGGTCGTAGCATGCCCTGCAGGAAAAGCCCTCGCGCTCCATCAGGCTTGCCACCATATCGGCAATTTCGCACTCGTCGTCGCATACCAAGATACGTCGACGAGGCGCGACGGCCCCATTGGCTTCTCCGCTTCGCAACTGCTGCATACCCGCCCTCTTCCAATACGGTCCTACACCAGGCCGGGGCCGCATGCCAGGCCTTCGTTTTCCCGAAATCCTACCATTGGCGTTATATAGCCCAAAGCGGCTCTTGACCGCTTTAAGGAAAGATTAAGAAACGAACCCGACCTGTGACCATGCCTTGCAAGACCATTAAGGCACGTCGCTCTTAGCATGCACGGCAGAGCCGAAGCCAACGCATGAAAGGAGCGCATTATGCGCCGCACAACCCTTGAAGCAAGAAAGCCCGCGTCTTTCCACAGCCGATACACCGCGCCTGTCCCTGCTCCGCGACCGGCTCCCGCCAAGCAGCCCCGTACGGGCTGGCTGTTCGCTCTCTTTTTCGCCATCGCGTTCGCCCTTACCGCATGCTGGGCATTGCCCAGCGTCCAAAGCGCCCTCGAAGATGGCTTTCGCATCTTCGGCTCAGGACAGCAAGGCACGCCATCCTCGAGCACGGAGAAAAGCGCATGGAAGCGCGGAACGATTCCTCACCTTTACCAAACCGACCCCGCATGGGCGAACGAAGCGTACGCGGGGTCCGACGTGGCCACCGCCGGCTGCGGGCCGACCTGCATGACCATGGTATATGCGGGCCTGACGGGCAAAACCGACTACGACCCCGCCTCCATGGCGGCGTTTTCCGAGGTAAACGGATTCGTAGACTCGGGAATGACTGCCTGGAGCTTCATGACCGAGGGGGCCGCCATGCTGGGGCTTTCGGCAGAAGAACTTCCCGCCGATGCAAGCGTGCTCACTGCCGCCCTGCGCGAGGGCAGGCCCGTCATAGCATCCGTGCTACCAGGAGATTTCACCACCGTCGGCCACTTCATCGTCATAGCAGGCGTCGACGAAACGGGAAACCTCATCGTTCACGACCCCAACAGCCCCGAGCGCAGCAGCCGAAGCTGGGATGCCCAAGACGTCCTCAACCAATGCGCGAACTTATGGGCCTACAGCGCACGATAAGGAGACATACGCATGAACAACATCTTCCCTTTTCCAAACGATGCCCTGATCTTGCTCTACGAACTGGCCGCAGCGGGCATGTTGTACGGGTTCTGACAATGGAAGCTTCGCTCGAAAGAGGCGCATTCGTCCATCGGCTCGCGCACAGCGCACCAAGCGAGTATCGCTACTCACCATCGCTCTCAATCAGCTTCATGACTTCCGCTTTTGAATGGATACCTAGTTTCTGATAGATACTTTTTAGGTGAAATTTGACCGTGTTCTCGGATACCACCAGCTCTTCGGCCACCGTCGCGTTCGTTTTGCCGCGCGCCACCAACGCGAAAACCTCGCGCTCGCGCGGCGTAAAAGCAGCTCGCTCGGCGATGTGCGCACACCGAGCATCAAGGGCTGTTTCGCGCTCTTCGCGCAAAAGCTCTGCCGATAGCGCCGCAGCCTGCTCTCTCGAAGTCGAAGAAACGCCCAAACCAGATGCGGCAAACGAGCCTTCGACGCTCACGTCCGTCCGGCCCGATCCGTCTTTGAACCTTCTATCCTTGAATAAAAACGTCGAAATCATGAACACTGCATACAGCGCCGCAAGCGCGACGGCCGTCGACGCTATATCTCCCGGCTGCAGGTATTCCGCCCGGAAAAACCCGAACAGCGTGCCCGCCAGCTGGGCAAGCGACACGCACAGCATGCAGACGGAAAACAACGGCGTGCTTGGCGCCTTGTACGCACGAGCCGCATCGGCCACCATGCACCACAGAATGATGCCAGCCACGAGTATTCCCAGTTGAGCGCATGCGTTCGCCAGTCCTCCGACCCCGTTCCAAATAACCGGCAGCAGCAAAAATCCTGCAGCAGAAAGGGGCAAGGCGGCTTTATACACCGACTCGAGCGCGAAAGCTTTCTTCACCAGAAGCGCCGGCACGAGCAAAACCAAAACGACCGCAAACTGGGTTATGAGCGATGTCCCCTGAAACACATTCAAAGGAATAGGATGCAACATTGCCACTTGCAGCATGAATCCAGCCATAAATGCAAGAACCGACGTACTCAGCACAGGCCTCCACAAGATACGCCATGCCTGAGAAAACGCAGCCTTTTCGTAGCGCTGCTCTTTTTCGGGACGCAAAACAAGACAACGCCAAGAGCACCATACCGATGCCGCAAAGGGCAAGCCAGGGCAGCACTCCGTCAAGAGGCAGCACGCCGGAAAACTGCACGAGCATGCCCAGGACGACGAACCCCAGCGCACCCGCAACGCACAATGCTACAACGCACGGCACGGTGACAAGACTGCGCCCTACCCGCTGCGGGTAGGGCATCTAGACCTTCAAAACTCTACCCGCATAAGGTGGCGCATATGCGCAGATGAGAGTCTATCTTTCGAATCAACGCAGATGCATCGGCCGCATAATCCGCTCAACGGCAGGATGGTCTCGACAGAGCCTTCCGCCCCATCGGGCAACATGGTTGCGCATCTTGCCGAAAGCGTCCCTTAACGCGGGGCGATAGCACGCCGCTCTTCAAAAGCGGCAACACAGAGGAGGGAAACAATGAAACAAGACATGAGCCGTCGCGCCTTCTTGGGCCTGGGCGCCATGACCGCAGCGGTCGCAGGCGCTGGACTTGCCGGCTTCGCGCCGAGCAACAACAGCGAGAAAGCGGCCGACGGAGCCGCAGCAGCAAGCGCAGGCGGAGACGTCATGGCCTTCGAGCCTTCCTTCCTGACCGCTCCGGCAGTACCGAGCGAGGTCAAGGAAGAGAAGGATTGCGACGTCGTTGTCGTGGGCTACGGTCTCGCCGGCTCCGCAGCCGCAAAGGCCGCGGCAGAAGAAGGCGCCAAAGTCATCGTCATCGAAAAGCAGGCCAAGAACAA